>JAHWYA010000493.1 GCA_020028115.1 Anaeromyxobacter sp. | reverse complement strand
GGCGCGGCCGGCGGCGCGGCGCGGGCGGCAGGCGGCGCGGCGCGGGCGGCAGGCGGGGGCGCGGCGGGAGGAGGCTGCGGTGTCTGCCGCGCGGCGGGCGGCGGCGCGGCGGGCGGGGGCGGTGCGCGCGGCGCAGCGGGCGGCGGCGCCGGACGAGCCGCGGGCTGCTGCTGGTACAGGGCGCTGAACTCCGCCTCGTCCATGAGGTCGCCGGCGGCGGCGGCCGGCCGCGTCGGCGGGGGCGCGTCCGGGAGACCCAGGGCGCCCTCGATCCGCCCCTGCACCCTCGCGAAGTCGACGTCGATCCCGCGCAGGTTCCGCTCCACGCCGTAGTGCTCGCGGAGCAGGCCCCAGACCCGCGCCTCGGGCGCGACGATGGGGTGGACCGCCTTCCCGGTCACGAAGGCGACCTCGTCGAGCATGGCGAGGTTCCGCGGGTCGACCACCACGAGGGCGAGCCTCCGGTCCTGCAGGAGGAACGGGATCGCGTCGTACCGGTCCGCGATCTCCGGCGTCACGAGCGCCGTCGCCGAGGGATCGAGCTGCTGCGCGCCGAAGATGGAGGGGACGCCGTGCTGCTTCCCGAGCGCCTTGGCGAGCGCCTCCTCCGTCACCGCCTGGATCTCGAGGAGGTTCGTGCCGAGGCGGCCGCCGAAGATGATCTGGTTCTTGAGCGCGTCCCGGACCGCGTCCTCGGAGCAGGCGCGCTGCTGCACCAGGATCTCTCCGAGGCGGGGAGGCACGCCGTCCATCATACCGCCCGCCATGCCGCCCGCGGGCCTCCGGACGGGGTTGACGCGGGTCACCCGCGCCCGGGCCCGGTGAGCTTCCCCGGATCGAGGAGGCGGCGCGCCTCCGCCGGCGCGAGGCCGCCGAGCTCCACCGCGACCTCGACGATCGACCGCCCCGTCGCGACGGACGTCTTCACGATCTCGGCCGCGCGCGCGTAGCCGAGCCGCGGCGCGAGCGCCGTCGCGAGGCTGACCGTGCGGTCGGCGAAGTGGCGCGCGCGGTCCACGTCCGCCTCGAGGCCGCGGGCGCAGCGGAGGTCGAAGGCCCGCACGCCCGCCGCGAGGATCTGGAGGGCGTGGCAGAGGTCGTGGGCGACGAGCGGCATCATCACGTTGAGCTCGAGCTGGCCGCCGGACGCCGCCCAGGCGACGGCGGAGTCGAGCCCGATGACCTGGTACGAGACCATCGCGAGCATCTCGGCCATCGACGGGTTCACCTTCCCCGGCATGATCGAGGAGCCCGGCTGCACCGGCGGGAGGCGGAGCTCGCCGAGGCCGGTGTTCGGGCCGCTGCCGAGGAGCCGCACGTCGCCGCCGATCCGGAGCAGCTCGAGCGCCGCGATCCGCAGCGCGCCCGAGAGCGCGACGAACGGCGCGAGCGACTGCATGGCGTAGAAGGGATTCGGCGCGGGGGTGAGCGGGACCCCCGTGAGCCGCTCCAGCTCCTCGACGACGAGGGCGCGGTAGCGCGGGTGGGCGTTGAGGCCGGTGCCGACGGCGGTCCCGCCGAGGCCGAGCACCGACAGCTCCGGCAGCGCGTCCCGCACGCGGCCGGCGGCGGTGGAGAGCGCGCCGGCCCACCCGGAGACCTCCTGGCCGAGCCGGATCGGCGTCGCGTCCATGAGGTGCGTCCGCCCCGCCTTCACGACGCGGTCCCACCGGCGCGCCTTCGCCTCGAAGGTCCGGGCGAGGGCGGCGAGGGCGTCGACGACCTCCGGCGCGAGCTCGAGCGCGGCGAGCCGGATCGCGGTCGGCACGACGTCGTTCGTGGACTGCGCCATGTTCACGTCGTCGTTGGGGTCGACGAGCCGCTCGGCGCCGCGGCGCCCGCCGAGGAGCTCGGTCGCGCGGTTCGCGAGCACCTCGTTCACGTTCATGTTGTGGGAGGTCCCGGCCCCCGCCTGGAAGACGTCCACGACGAAGTGGTCGCGCCACCGCCCGGCGAGCACCTCGCGCGCGGCCGCCTCGATCGCGCGCGCCTTCGGGCGCGGGAGCAGCCCGAGCCGCGCGTTCGCCCGGGCGGCGGCGAGCTTCACGCGGACCGTCGCGTCGACGAAGGCGGGGTGGGCGTGGAGCCCGGAGATGGGGAAGTTCTCGACGGCGCGGGCGGTCTGCGCCCCCCAGAGCGCGCCCGCCGGGACCCGCACCTCGCCCATCGTGTCCTTCTCGATCCGCGTCCTCGGTCCGCGCGCTCTCGCCATCTGCGGACAGTATCAGCCGACGACGAGCCGGACCGGCGATTCGAGCACGGCGCGCAGCGTCTGGAGGAACCGCGCGCCCGTAGCGCCGTCCACGACCCGGTGATCGCAGGAGAGCCCGAGCCGCATCCGCTCCATCGCGACGAGGGCGCCGGTGCCGTCGTCGACCCACGGCACCTTCTGCACGGCCCCGACCGCGAGGATCGCCGCCTCGGGGGGGTTGATGACCGCGTAGAACGCCTCGACCCCGAACATGCCGAGGTTCGAGATGGTGAAGGAGGCGCCCTGGTACTCGTCGGGCTTGAGCCGCTTCTCGCGGGCGCGGCCGGCGAGGTCGCGGATCTCCGCCGCGATCTCGAAGACGTCCTTCCGGTCGGCGCCGCGCACGACCGGCGTCACGAGGCCGTCGTCGAGCGCGACCGCCACCCCGACGTCGACCGAGCCGCGCCGGACGATCGCGTCCGCGCCCCACGCGGCGTTCACCTCCGGGTGACGGGAGAGCGCCTCCGCCGCCGCCTTCACGATGAGGTCGTTCACCGACACCGGGCCGAGCTCCAGCTCCTCGAGCTGCTCGCGGAGCGCGACGAGCCGCCGCGCGTCCACCGACGCCTCGAGGTAGAAGTGCGGCGCGCCGGGCTTCGCGGCCGCGAGGTTGCGCGCGATGGCCTTCCGCATCGGGGAGAGC
>JAHWYA010000492.1 GCA_020028115.1 Anaeromyxobacter sp. | reverse complement strand
GAACGCCGCGAGCGTCGCGGCGGCGACCCCCGCGACGAGCCGCCAGCGCCAGCGGCCCCTCCGCCTCCCGGCGGCCGGGGTCATCGCCCACCCCCGTCGTCCGTGACCGGCCGCGAGGCGTCGAAGGGCATGCCGCCGCGCAGCTGCGACGTCACCAGGCGGCCGAACGCCGGGCGCTGCTCGGGGCGGAGCACGGCCATGACGTCGCGCACGTGGGCGATGACGCGCCGCTGGAACGCGGCCTGCGCCCCCTCCATCTCCGCGAGCGTCTCCTCGAGCGCGCGGGGATCCTGCGGATCCTGGACGAGCCGGCGCGCGACGGCCACGCGCAGGTCCGCGAGCCGCCGGGCCTGCGCGGCCCGGTCCACGAGGAGCCGCTCCCGCATCGCCGCGATGCGCCCCTTCTGGTCCGGGTCGAGGGCGATGCGGGAGAAGAGCGGAGGCTCGCCAGGCGTCCCCGCCATGCTCCGCGCGCGGAGCGCCATCACCGCGACCGCAACGTTCGCGGAGAGCGAGACCGCGAGGGCGGCCGACATCCAGTACCGCGTCATTCCCGTACCTCCACGCCTACGGTGAGCGCGCGCGCGAGGCCCCCCGCCGGCGAGCCGAAGGGAAGATCCCCGAACCCCTCGGCGAGCGCGGCGAGCTCCAACGGGTCAGCGTGACGTCCCGGCCCGAACGCCGCGGACCCGAGCGCGATTCCGGCGCCGGAGCCCGCCACCAGGCACGCGGCGAGGACCGTCGCGCCGAGGCGCATCGGCGCCCACCCGCCGAGCACACCACGCCACCCCGTCGGGCGCTGGTCCGCCCTCGCGAGGATCGCCGCGAAGTCGTCCGGCGCGGCGAGCGGGGTCGGGAGCGCGTCGAGCCGGGCCCACGCGGTACCCAGCGCGCCGGCGAGGCGCGCACACGCGTCGCACGTCGCGAGATGGGCCGCGAGCCGCGCCCCCGGTCCGGGCGGAAGTCGCCCGTCGAGGTCGAGGGAGAGCATCCGTCTCGCGGTCACGCAGCGCATCGCCACTGGAACCGGGCCGGCGGCGAAAACCTGCGCTCAGTCCGGCGCGAGGGCGCGGGCGAGGTTCTCCCGTCCTCTGAAGAGCAGCGATTCCACCGAGGAAACCGTCGTCTCGAGCGCCTGGGCAATCTCCTCGTAGGAGAGCTCCTCGAAGCGCGCGAGCACGACCGCGAGCCGCTGCCGCTCCGGCAGCCCAGCGATCGCGGCGCGGACCCGCGCCTGCTCCTGGGCGCGGCCGAGCCGCTCCTCCGGCGTACCGCCCGCATCCGGGATCGCGCGGAGCTCGGAGGCGTCGTCCACCCGCCGCGCGTTGCGGACCTTCGCGCGCTCGTTCAGGCAACGGTTCGCGACGACGCGGTAGAGCCACGTCCGGAACTGCGCGGTCGGCCTGTACCGTTTCGGCTCGGCGAGGAGCTGGGCGAACACGTCCTGCGTCAGATCGCGAGCGTCGTCGGGGTGCCCTAGGAACCTCACCGCGACCCGGTACACGAAGTCCTTGTGCGCGAGGTAGAGCGCGCGCCAGGCGGCGCGGTCGCCGGCGAGCGCCGCCGCGACGAGCTCGGCCTCGCGCAAGGTTTCCAGGGGTGCCCGGTTCAAGGGAGGCGAGGACTTCGGAAGTGCGCGCACACCTACAGGGGAGTCGATGACGGACCTCACCTCTTGGAGCCAGCTCGCCCTGGAACGGTGCCGCCTGGGGGTGGTGGTCGCCGCGCTGGCGCTCCTCTGGCCGGCCACCGTGCTCGGCGCGGAGGCGGTGGCCGCGACGCGCCGCGACATCACGCTGGACGAGTGCGTCGCGCTGGCAGCGCACCTGAGCCCTGCGCTCGCCGCGGAGCGAAGCCGCCTCGCGCAGGCAGAGGCCGACGACGTCGTCGCGCGGGCTGCGCTGCTGCCGCGGATCACCGCGTCGGCGTCCGTGACCGAGCAGAACCCGGAGCGGCTCTCGCCGCTCGGGAGCACGCCTCGGCCGCCGCTCCCGTCGCTCTTCACGGAGGAGGCGCTGTTCGCGGTCCGCGGTCGCTGGGTGCTGTTCGACGGGCTGCGGGGCTGGAACGCGCACGCGGCGACGGAGCGCGCCCTCGACGCCGGACGGGCGTCGCTCGGGCTCGCGGCGGCCGACGCGACGCTCCTCGCGACGCAGGGCTTCTTCCGGCTGCTCGCGGCGCAGGAGCTGGCGCGGGTCGCGCGCGAGGCGGCGGAGCGGCAGCTCGCGTTCGAGCGGCTCGCCTCCGCGCTCGCGGAGGCGGGTCGGGGGTCGCGGCTGGACGTCGCACGCGCACGTGCCCAGCGGCTCGAGGCCGAGCGGGCCCGCGTGGCGGCGCACGAGGCGGAGGCGGTCGCGGCGGCGCAGCTGCGCCGCGTCACCGGGCTGGATGGGTCCGAGGCGCTCCGCGCCCGAGGCCCACTCCCCGAACCCGTTCCGCCCCCGACGGACGACGGGCCGCTGGCCGCCCGCGCCCTCCGCGAGAGCCAGGACCTGCGGCGGCTCGAGCTCCAGATCTCCGCCGCGCGCGCGTCGGCGCGGGCCTCGCTCGGGACCTTCTTCCCCGAGATCTCCGTCCAGGGCAGCTACGGCTGGCGCGGGCGCGACGTCGGCGGCCGGGCGCCAGAGTGGCTCGCGGGGGCGTACGCCGAGTGGGCGGTGTTCGAGTCCGGAGCGGGGAAGGCGTCGGCGGACCGTGCGGCCGCCCGCGTGCGGGAGCTCGAGGCGAACCGTCGCGCCGCCGCGCTCCAGCTCGAGGCCGAGCTGCGCGACGCGATGGGCGCGTGGCGCACCGCCCACGCGGCCGCCGCGTCGACCCGCGAGGCGATCGAAGCGAGCCGGGAGGCGCTCGAGGCGGCGACCGCGCTGTTCGGGACGGGCCGCGCGAGCTCGCTCG
>JAHWYA010000491.1 GCA_020028115.1 Anaeromyxobacter sp. | reverse complement strand
GCATCGCCCGCGCGGCGGGCTTGGGCCACGGCATCTTCTGGGAGCGGGGCGTGGCCGCTTCCGCGGCGAGGAGTGACGCGGCGATGGAGAGGGCGGTGGCGATCACGAGCGGGCGAATATAGCCCGACCCGGGCGAGACGCCACCGCCTCCGGGTCGCTTCCCGGCCTGCTACACTCGCACTCTCAATCCCACACCGAGCGGCCTCGCCGCCGCTCGATGGACGCTCCCGCGGCTCATGCGGTAGCGCGGTCGCGGGACGCGGGCTAGGCAAGGAGCGGACGCCATGACGGGATCGCTCGCAGACCTCCCCGCCGCCGAGGCGGTGGCCCGCCTGCGGCGCCGCGAGCTCCGGTCGGAGGCGCTCGTCCAGGCCTGCCTCGACCGGATCGCCGCGGAGGACGGAGGGCTCGGCGCCTTCGAGCACGTGGACCCGGCCGCCGCGCTCGCCGCCGCCCGCGCGATCGACGCGCGGCCGGCGCCGCCGCCGCTCGCGGGCCTGCCGGTCGCGGTGAAGGACATCTTCGACACCGCCGGCCTCCCGACCGAGTGCGGCACCGAGGTGTTCCGCGGGCGCCGGCCGGACCGCGACGCCGCGGCGGTCGAGCGGCTCCGCGCCGCCGGGGCGGTGATCCTCGGCAAGACCGTCACGACGGAGATGGCCTATTTCCGGCCGGGCAGGACGCGGAACCCGCACGATCCTGCGCGGACCCCGGGCGGCTCGTCGAGCGGCTCGGCCGCCGCGGTCGCGGCCCGGCTCGCCCCCGCGGCGATCGGGACCCAGACCGCGGGCTCGGTGCTGCGCCCCGCGTCGTTCTGCGGTGTCGTCGGGTTCAAGCCGACCTTCGGCCTCGTCCCGATGGACGGAGTGGCGCCCCAGGCGCCGTCGCTCGACACGTTCGGCGTGTTCGTCCGCGACGTCGAGGCGGTGCCGCTCCTCGTCTCGGCCGCCGCGGGGCGGGCCCTCCCGCCCGCCGCGCCGCCCGCGCGACCGCGCCTCGCGCTCTGCCGCACCGGGGAGTGGCCGAAGGCGGAGCCGTCGACCCGCGCGATCGTCGAGGGGGTGGCGCGCGCGCTCGGCGGCGCGGGCGCCGCGGTCGAGGAGCTCGAGCTGCCGCCCGAGTTCGACGGCCTCCCGGAGGCGCAGCGGGACCTCCAGGCCCTCGAGGCGTCGCGGTCGTTCCGCGACCTCTGCGCGGAGCACGGCCCGCGCCTCTCCCGCGCCCTCCTCGACCTCGTCGCGGCCGGCGAGCGGATCGGGCCTGCGCGGGAGGCGGAGATCAGGCGGCAGGCGGAGCGGTGCCGCGCGGCGCTCCCCGCGATGTTCGCGCGGTTCGACGGCCTCCTCACGCCCGCGGCCGCCGGCGAGGCGCCGGTCGGGCTCGCGAGCACCGGCGACCCGGCGTTCAACCGGATCTGGACGATGGTGGGGACCCCCGCCGCCTCGCTGCCGCTCGGCCGGGGTCCGGCGGGGCTCCCGATCGGAGTGCAGGTCGTGGGCGCGCCGGGCGCGGACGCGGCGCTCGCGGCGCTCTGCGGCTGGATCGTCGCGGCGCGCCCGTCCTCCTGAGGCGCGCTGCGCCCGCCGCGCGGGTTGCGCTCGCCATGCCCGGCGGCCCCTGATGGGTCGGCGAACGCCCCGACCCGGGCCCGAGCGCGCCGCCGCGCTACGCTCGCCTCGGGCAGGAGGTCGCCGTGTCCGGACCGGTGCGCTGCGAGGTGAAGGACGGCGTCGCGCGGATCCAGCTCGATCGTCCCGAGCAGGGGAACGCGCTCGACGTCGCGATGAAGGACGGGCTCGTCGAGGCCGCCGGCCGCGTCGGTCGCGACGCCTCCGTGCGCGCCGTGCTCCTGTCCGCCTCGGGGAAGATGTTCTGCGCGGGCGGCGACCTCGTCGCGATGCAGGCCGCCGGCCCGTCACTCGACGGCTGGATCGAGGGGATGGCGAAGGCGCTCGGCGAGGTCGTCCTCGCGCTCTCGCGGCTCCCGGTCCCGGTGGTGAGCGCGGTGCAGGGCCCCGTCGCGGGCGGCGGCATCGGGCTCGCGCTCTGCGCGGACGTGGTGCTCGCCGCCGAGTCCATGAGGTTGCGGGGCGGTTACACCGGGATCGGCCTCACGCCGGACCTCGGCACCTCGTGGCTCCTCGCCCGGCGGGCGGGGCTCGTGCGCGCGAAGGAGATCCTCTTCCACAACCGCGCGCTCACGGCGAAGGAGTGCCTGGAGTGGGGGATCGTCAGCGCGGTCCACGCGGACCTCCTCCTCGGCGCGGAGGCGGACGCGCTCGTCCGGCGGCTCGCCGAGGGGCCGACGCTCGCCCTCGCGACGGTGAAGCGGCTCGTCGACGGCGCCGGAGACCGCACGCTCGAGGAGCACGTCGCGCTCGAGAACGAGGGAATGGTCCGGTCCGCCCGCACGCAGGACGCGCAGGAGGGGATCGCCGCGTTCCGCGAGAAGCGGCCGCCGCGCTTCGCCGGACGCTGACGGCCGGGACGGGAGCGGGACGCTCCGCTCCGGGGCGTGCAGTACCTCGATGCGAAGGCCCGCTGCTATAACCATGGGGCCGGCCGAGGGGGCCGGCGCCCCGGAGCCCGCGGAACCTCTCGTGCGCCCGCACCCGTTCGAACGCGTCCTCGCCCCGCGCTCCGTCGCCGTGTTCGGCGCCGGCGAGGGCGACGCCGTGGGCCGGCGCGTGCTCGAGAACCTCGTCGCGGGCGGTTTCCACGGGGCGATCCACGCGATCGACGTCCCCGGCGCGGCGGCGCTCGCGGGCGTGCGCGCCCGCGCCTCGCTCGCGGAGGTGGAGGGCGCGGTCGACCTCGCCGTGCTCGCGACGCCCTTCCCCGCCCTCCGGGCGGCGGTGCGCGCCTGCGCCGGCCGCGGGGTCGCGGGCGCCATCGTGC
>JAHWYA010000061.1 GCA_020028115.1 Anaeromyxobacter sp. | reverse complement strand
TCCGCCTGGATGGCAGGTACTCGGTCGCGGCTATGATGCACTGCTGCTGATTCAGACTGGCTGGCGGGCCCGTGACCGCGAGATGTGATCGATGATGAGATTTCCGTGCGTTTGGTGAGGCCCGGAAATCGCATGAGACAGTCGCATCATGACGACTCCCCGTGAATCCGCCTCCCGCCTCGCCGACCTCCTTCGCCGCGAGCACTGCGCCATGGCCGACTTCCTCGTCGCGCTCGCGGACTTTCACAAAGAAATGCTCTGGCAGGAGCTCGGCCACGCGAGCCTCTTCTCCTTCCTCCGGCGCGAGCTCCGGCTGTCCGCCGGCGCCGCGCAGTACCGGAAGACCGCCGCCGAGCTGGTGCAGCGCTACCCCGAGGTCGAGGCGGCCCTCAGGGACGGGCTCCTGTGCCTCTCGTCCGTGATCGAGGTCGCGAAGGTTATCACGCCGGAGAACGCGTCCGAGCTACTGCCGCGGTTCTTCGGGCTGTCGAGCCGCGACGCGGCGCTCGTAGCGGTGTCGATCCGCCCGGTCGACGACGCGCCGAGTCGTGACCTCGTGGCGCCGCTGCGCCTTCCTGCGGCAACGGCGGCGGTGACCGCAGTGGCCGCTCCCCTCGCGGACCCGGCGCCCAGCCCGGCCCAGGACGGCCCTGCGCCGCTCGCGTTTCGGGCGCCCGAAATGACGGATTGCCGCAGCACTCCGCCGGTGCCCGCGGAATCCCCTCCCCGCCGCGCCGCCGCCCCCGCTCCCCTGACCATCGAGCCGCTCGACGCGGAGCGCGTCCGGCTGCACGTGACGGTCTCGCGCCGGTTCGTGGCGAAGCTCGAGGCGACGAAGGACGCCCTCTCGCACGCGCGGCCCGGCGCGACGGCCGAGGAGGTGCTCGACGCGTGCATGGACCTCCTGCTCGCGCAGCATGCGAAGCGGAAGGGACTCGTCGAGAAGCCGCGCACGAACACCCGACCGCCGACGTCGGACGCGATCCCCGCGTCGGTGAAGCGCGAGGTCTGGCGGCGCGCGGGCGGCAAGTGTGAATGGCCGCTCGAGTGCGGCGGCACGTGCGGGTCGACGCTCCGCCTGGAGTTCGACCACATCGTGCCGCGCGCGAGGGGAGGCGCGTCGACGATCGACAACGTCCGGGTCACCTGCCGCGCGCACAACCAGTACGCGGCGAGGCTCGTCTTCGGGGACGGGTGGATGGATCAGTTCCGCCGGGCGCAGCCGGATGCGGAGGGACTTTCGAAGCGGTGAAGGGACCTGGCGGGACCCGAAACCGTTACCGAGGGTGAACGTTAACAGGGCGACCGGACACGCAAGTCGCGTCAAAGCCCTGGGCCTCAGCGGTTTCCTGAGCGTTCCAATCTCCTCACTGGTCAACGGCAGTCCACGCGAATCGACCGATTCCGTGGAGGCGGCGTGGAGGCGCAGCGCGCGACGTTGCGCGGGAGCGCGGGAGGTCGCCGCGCGTTCGTTGCGGTTAACTAGGGGCGCGCCTTTCCGTAGCCGAGCTCAAGCCCCGAATATCTGAATCTTGATGAAATACCCCCACGCGATCGCAGGCACGAGAAGTGGCAAAGCCACCGAAAACCAAAGGCCGAGCGCGAACACGCGTCTCCTGAAAACCTCGGGATCGCGTGGGTAGGAGACGATCTCCGACAACGGGCCCAACAGATAGAAAATGTTGGCCACGATCATCCCCCCGGCAAACAGGAACGGAGCCGCGAGAACCGAGAAGGGCTCGGCCTGCCCCGGAAGCCCCTCCTGACCAACAGGTGGCTCGACGGGGAAGAAGTGCCACACGATCTGCAGCGCGACCATCAGTACGGCAGCGGCAGCGCAAGCGCCGACAAGCGCCCCATTGTAGAGCAGTCGCTTCTTCCGCCAAAAGTCTCGCCTCGCCGCGGCTCGCTCGGCCATTGCCCGATGACGGTACCCGAACTCGAGCGCCCGACCGAGACTAATCGCTGCGCCTCCCACGCGACAGCCAAGTGAGTGACGTTGTTCGGTTAGGGCAGATCGCGTGCTTTGAACTTGCCGGGGCCGATGACCTCGATGGCCTTGTTCACGAGACCTTCCCGCAGGCGAACGACGGCATCGAGGACCGGCTCGACCCACTCCCACTGCTCCTCGCGGCCCAGCCCACGCGACCTGAGCACGATGAGCCCGGGGTGGAGATCGACCGAACCGGCGAGTACGAGGAGTCGGTAGCGTTGATCGTCACGACGACCTGGTCGTGCTCGTAGGCGTAGCGCCAGACCTCCGGGTCCGAGGCCCCGGACAACCCGACGTGCGCGACGTGCTGGGCCGCGATGCCCTTCGCGGCGAGGAGCTGCACCAGCCTCGGCGAGAGGTTCTCGTCGAGGAGGACGTTCACTCGTCACCGCGGACGAACTTGAGCTTGCGCGGGCGACCCGGAGGCCGCCCAAGCTCTACGAACATCCGCGCGAACTCGAGGTCGTCGGCGTCGAGCGCCGGGAAGTCCTCGAGCAGGTCCCGGGTGGGCTCGCCCTTCTTCACGCGCTCCCCGACGTGGCGGACCGAGATCCGGGTCCCCTCGAAGACTGGCTCGCCGCCGAGGGTCTCGGGCCGAGAGACGACCCGCCGCCGGCCGCGGAGGAACAGCCGCACGCGCGCGAGCACGCGACGGAGAACGTCGTCGATGGCCAGCTCGACGGGAACGCCGCCCGTGAGGACGAGCCGGTGCGGCTCGCGGCGCCAGTGGCCGCGCCGGTCCTTGCGCCGGGCGATGAGCTCGAACAGGTCCTTCCGGTCGTCCTTGTTGAGCTCGAACGGGAGCTCCCGGACCAGGTGGAAGTAGAACACCTCGCGCGGGCCGAAGAGACGGCGGCTCCGCGCCCGCGGCGACCGGGCGACGTTCGCCGCGAGCTCGTGGCGGATGGTCTTCTCCGTGACGCCGGAGAGGATCGCCGCCTCCTTGAGCGTCAGGCCCCTGGCTGGATGGTCGCCGTTCGGGATAAACATGACCGCACCTCGGTCATATTTATATGCGGCCGCCGTCGGCTCGGCAACCCGGTGCACACGCCGATGCCGGGCCACGATGACGACCCGTGATGCGGGGATCAATCGGGGTCGGGGCGCACGCTGCCCGCGCGATCGCAGGCCGGGACGCGTCGGCTCGCGCAGCCCTCACCATGCGCCGCGTTTCGGGCGCCCGAAACGCGACCGCACCGGTGCTCCCATCGCGGCGCGCCGCTTCCGCCCGCGCCCTACCCCGGCGCCTTCCGCGCCTCGAGCACGAGCCGCGTGCGCAGCTCGTGGAGCCGCCGCTCGAGCCCGACCGGGAAGCGGTGCGGGTTCATGAAGCGCCGCACGCCCGCGTGGAACCGCGAGAGCTGCGCGCCGGTGCGGGCGCGCACCTCCGCAAGCGGCGGCGCCTCCCACACGCGCCGCCCGCGCCGGAAGACCGGCACGAGGAGGTCCTCCCCCTTCGCGGCCTCGGGGATCTCGCGGCGGCGCGTCGGGTCCGCGGGGTCGACGATCACGCACGGCGACGGGATCCCGAGCCCCTCCTCCCAGATCGCGTCCGAGAAGACCTCCGCGCCGTGCGAGAACCGGCGGACCTGCAGGACGCCCGGGATCGTCGTCTTCTCGATCTGATCCGAGAGCTTGAGCCGCGGCTGCCACGGCGCGCCGGGGCCAGGCCTCACCGCGCCGAGCTTGTAGACGCCGCCGAGCGCGGCGTCCGGCGCCCCGGTCACGAGCCGCGTCCCGACCCCCCACACCGCGATCGCGGCCTGCTGGTCGGCGAGGCTCTCGATGACGTGCTCGTCGAGCTCGTTCGACGCGAGGATCTTCGCGCCCGGGAAGCCCGCCTCGTCGAGCATCCGCCGCGCCTGCTGCGACAGCCACGCGAGGTCGCCCGAGTCGAGGCGGATGCCGGCGAGCTCCCTCCCCTGCGAGCGGAGCCAGCGCCCCGCCTCGATGGCGCTCGCGACGCCCTCGAGCGTCGAGTAGGTGTCGACGAGGAACACGCAGTTCGCGGGGAGCGCCCGCGCGTACGCGAGGAACGCCTCCCGCTCGCCCTCGTGGAGCATGACCCAGCTGTGCGCGTGCGTCCCGCGCACGGGGATCCCGTACAGGCGGCCGGCGAGGGTGTTCGACGTCGCGTCGCAGCCGCCCACGTAGGCGGCGCGCGCCGCGGCGAGGCCGCCGTCGATCCCCTGCGCGCGGCGCATCCCGAACTCGATGACGGGGGCGCCCCGCGCGGCGAGGCAGACCCGGGCGGCCTTCGTCGCGACGAGCGACTGGAAGTTCACGACCGCGAGGAGCGCCGACTCGAGGAGCATGCACGGGATGATCGGGCCCGAGACGCGCACGAGCGGCTCGTGCGGGAAGACCACCGTGCCCTCGGGCACCGCGTCGACGTCGACCTCGAGCGCGAGCCCGCGGAGCGCGTCGAGGAACCCCGGCTCGAAGAGCGGCGCCCCGTCCCCGCCGCGCTGCGCGGCGAGGAAGGCGAGGTCCTCCTCGCCGTACCGCCAGCGCTCGACGAGGTCGACGGCGTGCTCGAGGCCCGCCGCGATCGTGAAGCCGCCGGCGAACGGGTTCTTCCGGAACGAGAGCGCGAACGAGGCCTCGCGGCCCGCGATCCCCTCCTTCCACGCCGCGTAGGCCATGGTGAGCTCGTAGAAGTCGGTCAGGAGCCCGAGCGGGGGCCGGTAGAGCTGCGAGGGGACTGGCATGCGCGCTCCCGTGCCACGGACGTGTACCGCACCCCCCGACTCCCCGCTTGCCGCGTTGGGGCGTGCCGGTATGTAACCTTCCGTTCGGGAGGATGACGATGGCGGACCCGCTCGGCGCGACGAGGACCTTCGAGATCTCTGCGGGCAGGTCCGGGCGGCTCGTGTCGCTCCCGGCGCTCGAGGAGCTGGGGTTCGGGCGGATCTCGCGCCTGCCCGTGTCGCTGCGGATCGTCCTCGAGTCGCTCGCCCGGAACCTCGACGGTCACAGGGTGACGGCGGAGGACGTGCGCGCGCTCGCGAGCTGGGCGCCGAACGCCGAGCGCACCCGCGAGATCCCGTTCGTCGTCGGCCGCGTCCTCCTGCAGGACTTCACCGGCGTGCCGCTCCTCGTCGATCTCGCGGCGATGCGCTCCGCCGTCGCGCGGCTCGGGAAGGACCCGCTCGCGGTCGAGCCGCTCGTGCCGGTCGATCTGGTCGTCGACCACTCGGTGCAGGTGGACGCGTTCGGCGCGCCGGGCGCCCTGCGCACGAACATGGAGCTCGAGTTCGACCGGAACACCGCCCGCTACGAGTTCCTGAAGTGGGGCACCCAGGCGTTCGAGCGGCTCCGGATCGTCCCGCCGGGCATGGGGATCGTCCACCAGGTGAACCTCGAGTTCCTGGCGCGCGGGGTCATGGAGAAGGACGGCGTCCACTACCCGGACACGCTCGTCGGGACCGACTCGCACACACCGATGGTGAACGGCCTCGGGATCGTCGCCTGGGGCGTCGGCGGCATCGAGGCCGAGGCGGCGATGCTCGGGCAGCCGACCTACTTCCTGACGCCCGACGTCGTCGGCGTGCACCTCTCCGGCGTCCTGCGCGAGGGCGTCACGGCGACCGACCTCGTGCTGCGCGTGACGGAGGTCCTGCGCAAGCAGAAGGTGGTCGGCAAGTTCGTCGAGTTCTTCGGCGACGGGGCGGCGACGCTGCCCGTGCCGGAGCGGGCGACCCTGTCGAACATGGCGCCGGAGTACGGCGCGACCGTCGGCTTCTTCCCGCCGGACGAGCAGTCCGTCCGGTACCTCGAGCTGACCGGGCGCCCGCCGGAGGTCGTCGCCGCGTTCGCGGCGTACCACCGCGCGCAGGGGATCCTGCGGATGCCGCGGCGCGGGGAGGTGGACTACAGCGAGGTCGTCGAGCTCGACCTCGGCTCCGTCCGCCCCGCCGTGTCCGGGCCGAAGCGGCCCCAGGACCGGATCGACCTCGGCGCGCTGAAGGCGACCTTCCGAGACCTCTTCGCGCGCAAGGACGCGACCGGCTACGGGAAGCCCGCGGAGGAGCTCACCCGGCGCTGGCGCTTCCTCCCCGTGAACGGCGGCGGGGCGGCGCCGTCGGGCGGCCTCGCCGACTCGGACACCGTCCCGGACGGTGACCGCAAGAACACCTCGACGCTCACCGAGTCGGAGATGATGAACAACCGGCCCATCTCGGACGTGCGGCCGGGGTCGCGGCTCGCGGTGGAGGACGCGCGGCTCGAGGTCGGGCACGGCGACGTCGTGATCGCGGCCATCACCTCCTGCACCAACACCTCGAACCCCGGCGTGATGCTCGCGGCGGGGCTCGTCGCGCGGAAGGCGCGCGCCCGGGGGCTCGCGCCGAAGCCGTGGGTGAAGACCTCGCTGTCGCCGGGCTCGCGCGTCGTCTCCCGGTACCTCGAGCGGACCGGGCTCCAGGCCGACCTCGACGCCCTCGGGTTCCAGACGACGGGCTACGGCTGCATGACGTGCATCGGGAACTCCGGCCCGCTCGACGAGCGGATCGAGAAGCTCGTCTCGGACCACGATGCGGTCGTCGCCTCGGTCCTGTCCGGCAACCGGAACTTCGAGGCGCGCGTCCACCAGAGCGTGAAGGCCAACTTCCTCATGAGCCCGCCGCTCGTCGTCGCGTTCGCGCTCGCGGGGCGGATCGACGTCGACCTCGAGCACGAGCCGCTCGGGATCGGCGCGGACGGCAGGCCCGTCCACCTCCGCGACGTCTGGCCGACGCTCGCGGAGGTCGAGGCCCTCGGCGCGGCGGCCCGGGACCCGCAGGCGTACCGCGACAACTACGGGAGCGGGTTCAGCGGCAACGCGCGCTGGAACGCGCTGCCGGTGCGCGGCGGCAAGCTCTACGCCTGGGATCCCGCCTCGACCTACGTCCAGGAGCCGCCCTACTTCGCGGGGTTCTCGACCACGCCCGGCGCGACCGGCGACGTCACCGGCGCGCGCGCGCTCGCGATCTTCGGGGACTCGGTGACGACGGATCACATCAGCCCGGCCGGCTCGATCAAGGCGTCCGCGCCGGCCGGCGCCTACCTCCAGGCGCTCGGCGTCCCGGTGCGGGACTTCAACTCCTACGGCGCGCGGCGCGGCAACCACCACGTGATGATCCGCGGCACGTTCGCGAACGTGCGCCTGAAGAACCTCATGGTCCCGGGCGTGGAGGGCGGCGTGACGGTCCACCAGCCCTCGGGTCGCCGCCTCGCGATCCCGGACGCGGCCGAACAGTACGCGAGGGAGGGCGTGCCCCTCTGCATCCTCGCCGGCCACGAGTACGGCTCCGGCTCCTCGCGCGACTGGGCGGCGAAGGGGCCGGCGCTCCTCGGCGTGAAGTTCGTGGTCGCGCGCTCGTTCGAGCGGATCCACCGCTCGAACCTCGTCGGGATGGGGATCCTGCCCTGCCAGTTCCCGGAGGGCGTCTCGCCCCAGACGCTCGGGCTCGACGGGACGGAGACGTTCGACCTCGCCGGCGTCGCCGGGCCCGTCGCGCCGCGGCAGCTCGCGCGGCTCGTCGTCCGGCGGCGCGACGGCCGCGCCGACGAGGTGCCCGTCACGGTCCGGATCGACACGCCGATAGAGACCGAGTACCACCGGCACGGCGGGATCCTGCCTTACGTGCTCCGGCAGATCGTCGGGCGTTGAAGCGGGGCAGCCTCATCCGGCTGCCCCTGCGCTCGCCTCGGCGATGGCCGCCGCGACCCGGGCGATCAGGACCTCCGGCGTGAACGGCTTCTGGAGGAGCGCTCCGGGCGGCGGCGCGAGCGACTCCGGCAGGTCGCGCGAGAAGCCGCTCATGAACAGGACCGGCAGGGAGGGCCGCGCGGATCTCAGATGGTCCGCGAGGCGAGGCCCGCTCATGCCCGGCATCACCACGTCGGTGAGCAGGAGGTCGATCTGGCCGTTCGCCGCCGCGAGGCGGAGC
>JAHWYA010000490.1 GCA_020028115.1 Anaeromyxobacter sp. | reverse complement strand
CGGACGGCGGTCACGCTCCACGTCGGGCCGGGGACCTTCCTCCCCGTGCGCGGCGACTCGCTCGAGAGCCACCGCATGCACCCCGAGCGCTACGAGGTCCCGGAGGGCGCGGCGGCCGAGCTCGCGGCGTGCCGGGCGCGCGGCGGGCGGGTCGTCGCCGTCGGCACGACGACGGTCCGGACCCTCGAGAGCGCGTTCGACGGCGCGCGGGTCGCGCCGGGTTCGGGGCGGACCTCGCTGTTCATCCGGCCCGGCCACGCGTTCCGCGTCGTGGACCTCCTCGTCACGAACTTCCACCTGCCGCGGTCGACGCTCCTCGTCCTCGTCTCCGCGTTCGGCGGGAGGGAGCGGGTGCTCGCGGCGTACCGCGAGGCGGTCGAGCGCGGCTACCGGTTCTTCAGCTACGGCGACGCGATGCTCCTCGGGCGCGGCTAGCCCCTTCCGGTCTGTAACTCGGGGTGCGTGCCGGACGTTGGCATTCCCTCCTCCGGGGCATGTCAGGGCATGCTATATCTCCTCTCACGCGGGGGTGAGGTGCACAGCGTCTCGGTCAACCTCGATCCGAAGCAGCTCCTCGCCGGGTGGCGCGAGAAGACCGGGACGCTCTTCCTCCCGGCGCTCTCCGAGACCCGGGTCGGCGACGAGGTCGCGGTGCGGGTCGGCATCTACGGCCACGCGATCCGCGCGACGCTCTTCGGCAAGGTCTCCCTCGTCCGCCGCGTCGGCCGCCCGGCCCTCCCGCCGGGCATCGACCTGCAGCTCGAGAAGAACAGCCTCGCCGCGGTCGGCTTCCTCGCGGCCGCCGCGCGGGGCGAGTCGATCACTTTCCAGGAGCGCGCGCCCCGGTTCGCCTCGGACCGGAAGCTCGTCGTGGTGCGGGGAGGGGCGGAGCTCGAGGTCACGGCCATCAACGTGTCCGACGGCGGCTGCGCGGTCCGCTGGCCGGGGCAGCTCCCGCTCGTCGGCGACGAGCTCTCCCTGCGGCTCAGGGACGGGTTCTTCGGGAAGTCCGTCCGGGCCGTCGTCTGCTGGAACGAGCCCGGCGCCGACCGCGAGCGGACGGTCGGGCTGAAGGTGCTGCTCGAGGGGCGCGGCGCCCGCGCCTGGCGCACGGTCGTCGAGGACGTCGCGAAGTCGGGCGCCCGGGTGATGTAGGGTCGAGCGCGTGATCCGCTTCGAGGTCCTCGCCACCGACGGCGCCGCGCGCCGCGGCCGGCTCGCCACCGCCCGCGGGACGATCGAGACGCCGGTCTTCATGCCCGTCGGCACCGCCGCGACGGTGAAGACGCTCGAGCCGCGCGACCTCGAGGCGCTCGGCGCCGGGATCGTCCTCGCGAACACCTACCACCTGTTCCTGCGCCCCGGGCACGAGCGGATCCGCCGGCTCGGCGGGCTCCACCGCTTCATGTCGTGGGGCGGCGCCGTCCTCACCGACTCGGGCGGCTTCCAGGTGTTCAGCCTCGGCGAGCGGGCGGCCGGCCGCGACCGGGCGGGCCCCGGCCTAGTCGAGATCGCGGAGGAGGGCGTCACCTTCCGCTCGCACCTCGACGGCGCGCGCCACTCCCTGTCGCCGGAGCGCGCCATCGAGGTCCAGGAGGCGCTCGGCGCCGACGTGATCATGGCGTTCGACGAGTGCCCGCCCTCGCTCGCGGACCGCGCGTACCACGAGACCTCCCTGGCGCGGACGCAGCGCTGGCTCGTGCGGTGCCGGGACGAGTGGCGGCGCCTCGAGGATCGCAAGGCGAGCGAAGGTCCAGCCGGAGGAGGCTGGACCGGAGCGAGCGGGGGGCCCGGGGGGGCTTCTTCCCCCCGGTACGACTGCTCGCTCTTCGGCATCGCGCAGGGCGGCCTCTTCCCGGACCTGCGCGCCCGCGCCATCGCGGACGCCGCCGCGCTCGACCTGCCGGGCTACGCGCTCGGTGGGTACGCGGTGGGGGAGGCGCCGGAGGCGATGTGGGAGGGGGTCGCGCGCGACGCGCCGCTCCTGCCGGCCGGAAAGCCGCGGTACCTCATGGGCGTCGGGACGCCGGAGGACCTCCTCGCCGGCGTCGCCGCGGGGGTCGACATGTTCGACTGCGTCCTCCCGACCCGGACCGCCCGGAACGGGCTCCTGTTCACGAGCGAGGGCAAGGTCGTGATCCGGAACGCCCGCTACGCCGACGACGAGCGGCCGATCGATCCCGCGTGCGGCTGCTACGCCTGCCGCACGTTCACCCGCGCCTACCTCCGCCACCTGTTCAAGGCCGGGGAGATCCTGGGGCTGCGGCTCAACACCCTCCACAACCTGCACTTCTACCTGTCGCTCATGCGGGAAGCGCGCGAGGCGATCACCGCGGGGCGGTTCGAGGTCTTCCGGCGCGAGCGCGTCGAGGGGTGGCGGGCCGTCGGCCGAGGGTAGGGATCTCTGGACACCCCCCGAGAATCAGGCTAGAAAACAGCGCTTTTCCGCATTCCTCCTCGGAACGGAGCAACCAGAATGTCCCCCGTCCTCCACGCGTTCTTCGCTGAGACCGCCGCCGCCGACGGGCAGGCCGCGAGCCCGCTCGCCAACCCCATCTTCATGATGCTGGCGATCGCGGCGGTGTTCTACTTCCTGATGATCCGCCCCCAGCAGAAGCAGGCGAAGCAGCACACGGCGTTCGTCACGTCGCTGAAGAAGGGGGACGAGGTCGTGACGCAGGCGGGAATCATCGGAATCGTCCAGGCGGTCGAGGATCGGACGGTCACCCTCGACGTCGGCAGCGGGACGAAGCTCCGCGTCATCAAGAACCAGATCGCGGGCCAGTGGAAGGCCACCGAGGCGGCCGCGACGGAGGCGAAGAAGTAGATGGAACGGTCCTGGTACTGGCGCGTCGCCCTCATCGTGGGCGTCGCTCTCCTGTCGCTCTGGCAGCTCGTCCCGAGCTGGT
>JAHWYA010000489.1 GCA_020028115.1 Anaeromyxobacter sp. | reverse complement strand
CCGCCCCGGCGCCGTCGCTCCGGCGGGCGCCGCCCGCGAGGTCCGGGGGCGGGCGGAACCGCAGCGCCGCGTTCGGGACCTTGAGGACGTCCGCGCGGTCGGCGTGGACGAAGCTCACGTTCGCCGTCATGCCGGGGCGGAGCTCCAGGTCCGGGTTCGTCACGTCGACGACCGCGTCGTACGTGACGACGTTCTGCACGGTCTGCGGGGCGTTCCGGATCTGCCGCACCGCCCCCTTGAAGCGGCGGCCGGGGAAGGCGTCGACCGCGAAGGTCGCGTCCATGCCGGGCCGGAGCTTCCCGATGTCGGCCTCGGCGACGCTCGTGTCGACCTGCATCTTCTTGAGGTCCTCGGCGATGACGAAGAGCGTCGGCGCCTGGAGCGAGGCCGCGACCGTCTGGCCGACGTCGACGCTCCGGGAGATCACGGTGCCGTCGATGGGCGAGAGGATGTTCGTGTAGGCGAGGTTCACCTCCGCCTGCTGGAGCGAGGCCTGGGCCTGCGCGACCTTGCCCACCGCCGCGTCGACCGCGGCGGCGGCGCCGTCGGCGTTCGCCTGTTGAAGTCGACGAGGAGCTTCGCGATGCGGCCGGACACCTGGCTGCCGACCTGCACGGTGACGAGCGCGGAGAGGGTGCCGGTCGCGGTGACCTGGGCCACGATCCGGCCGCGCTCCACGCGGACGGTCTCGTACTTCGGCGCGGGCGCGGGGCGCGTCGCGCGCCAGGCGACGGTGGCGATCACCGCGGCGGCGAGGGCCGCGGCCGCGATCGCGAGCCGGCGGAAGCGCTTCGGGCGCCGGTCGAGGCGGGTGGGCTCGGAGGGGATGCGCTCTGCGGGGGTCATGCACGCTCCTCCCGCGCGGTGGCGGGGCGGGCCGGCCGGCGCGCCCTGCGCGCCTCGAACCGGTCGAGGTTGCCGAGGATCTTCTTGAGCGCGCCGCGGAACGCGGCGAGCTCGGGGGCGCTGAACCCCGCGACGAGGCCCTCGCGCAGGTCGCGGGCGACGGGCCGGATGCGGGCGGCGAGCTCCGCGCCGCCGGCGGTCGTCTCGATGAGGAGGCGGCGCCGGTCGTGGGGATCCTCCGCCATCCGGAGGAGGCCGCGCCGCGTGAGCGACGCGACCACGCGCGACGCCGTCGGCTGATCGATGCGGAGCCGCTCCGCGAGCGCGCCGAGCGAGAGCGCGGCCCCCTCCGCGATCCCGACGAGCGCCCAGAACTGCTGGGGCGACAGCCGGTGCCCGCCGGCCTCGGCGTGCACGACCTGGCGCAGGCGCCGCCGGACCGCGGCGAGCAGGACGCCGACCGGCTCTTCTTGATCTCGCAACATATGTCGTTGCATGTAATCGAGGTCCGGAGGAGCGTCAACGCGCAAAGGCCGCGGTGCACTGGAGAACCCCCGGACCGGACGAAGGTTAGCTTCGACCCCGTGTGGTGCCGTGTCCCCGGTGTGTCGAAACGTTGCGGTCCGGGCAGCCGCCGGCCCGGCTTGCGCCCGTCTCCGGCCCCGCGCATAACACCCGGGAACATGGCCGATTCCCAGGGGGAGCTGCTGCTCCTCGTCCCGACCACGAGCTACCGGCTCGACGACTTCCGCCAGGCGGCGCGCCGCCTCGGGGTGCCGCTCGTCGTCGGGAGCGACC
Source organism: Anaeromyxobacter sp. (assembly GCA_020028115.1). Lineage (GTDB taxonomy): Bacteria > Myxococcota > Myxococcia > Myxococcales > Anaeromyxobacteraceae > Anaeromyxobacter. The sequence goes on along the minus strand of JAHWYA010000489.1, from coordinate 2,358 downwards.
GCTGCCACCAGATCGAGGACTACTTCGGCGAGGAGCGCGACCTCCTCTCCCTCGACTACCGGCGGCCCGCCCGCGCCGCGGAGCAGATCGCCGAGGCGGCGGCGCGACGGCCGATCCGCGGCATCGTCCCCGCGAGCGATCCGACCGCGGTCATCGCCGCGCTCGCGGCGGAGCGGCTCGGGCTCCCCCACAACCCGCCTGCCGCCGCGCGACGGGCCGCGAACAAGCTCGCGATGCGCGTCGCCCTCCGCGACGCGGGCGTGCCGGTCCCGGGCTTCCGCGCCTTCCCGGTCGCCGACGGTGCCGCGGGGCCGGCGCGCGAGGTCGCGTACCCCTGCGTCCTGAAGCCGCTCATCTTCTCGGCGAGCCGCGGCGTCATCCGCGCCGACGACCCCGCCGGCTTCGCCGGGGCGTGGCGGCGCATCGAGAAGCTGCTGCACGACACCGCCCCCGAGCGGCGGGCGCGCGAGGAGGACGGGGCGAGGCAGGTCCTCGTCGAGGACTTCGTCCCGGGGGCGGAGGTCGCGGTCGAGGGGCTCCTGCGCGGCGGCGCGCTCGAGGTGCTCGCGATCTTCGACAAGCCGGACCCGCTGGACGGCCCGTACTTCGAGGAGACGATCTACGTGACGCCGTCGCGCCACCCGGCGCCGCTCCTCGCCCGGGTCGAGGCGATGACCGCGGCGGCCGCGAAGGCGCTCGGGCTCGTCGAGGGGCCGGTCCACGCCGAGCTGCGGCTCGCGCCGGCGGGCCCGGTGGTGCTCGAGGTCGCGGCCCGCTCCATCGGAGGCCTCTGCTCGCGCACGCTCCGCTTCGGCGCCGGCCTCTCGCTCGAGGAGGTCCTCGTCGCGCACGCGATGGGGCTGCCGCTCGCGCCGCTGCGCCGCGAGGCGCGCGCCTCCGGCGTGATGATGCTGCCCATCCCGCGACGCGGGGTGCTGCACGGCGTGCGCGGCGTCGAGGCCGCGAAGGCGATCGCGGGCGTCGACGACGTGGTGATCACGGTGCCGGCCGGGCGCGAGGTGGTGCCGCTGCCGGAGGGAGACAGCTACCTCGGGTTCCTCTTCGCGCACGGCGAGACGCCGGCGCAGGTGGAGGCGTCGCTGCGGGAGGCGCACGCGCGGCTCGGGTTCGACATCCGCGCGCCGCTGCCGGTGGCGTAGCGGGACGTGGACGTGGACGTGGACGTGGACGTGGACGTGGACGAATCCCGTTCGTCCTGAGCGTAGCGAGGCCGAAGGCCGAGCGAAGTCGAAGGACGGAGCCACGTGCCGTGGCACGTGGTCCGTAGCCGGGACGGATCAGGGGCAACGAGGGAGCCGGCGGCGAGGCGGAGCCGCGCGCGGGAAGGGCCGGGACAAGATCGGCTCGCGGCGGTGCGTGTCAGCGGTCAGTGAACGAAGCGCCCCATCAGGGAACGCATTCTCCGCTTGACCGTTCACTGACAGAAAACGTCTCACGCTCTCTCGCCAGCGCAGGAAGGCCCGCGAGAACGCGGCTGCGCTCGTCTCCCGAGCGTCGCGGGCGCAGGGGAGGGATGCGCGGAGGGCCCTCGCGATCTCACGCCAGGGCGCGGATTTGCGCGTTTCCGCGGGCCTCGAAAACGCGTGCGAGCTTCGTGTCATGACGACTGCACGCGAAGAGTCCGGAGCTCCAGCCCGAACCGGCGCCGCCGCTGCGCACCGTCGTCACGGCGGTCCGGCCACCCGCTGCATCCATCGCGCTCAGCCTCGGCTCGCCCGTCGCCGGCGGCGGTCCGGTCACCCATGTGCCTGTGCCCGGTTCCGGCGGTGCGCAGGCGATATCGTTTCATCCGGATGAACCTGTGCGTGCCAAGTCCGAGGTGCCGACCCAAGAGGGAGCGCCGCGCCAGTCCGCTGCGGCGCGGATGGTCGTCGAGCCAAAGACCGCCGAGCTGAGCCGCGTCCACATCACCGTGCCGCGTCGCTTCCTGAAGAAGCTCGAAGCCGCGCGCGCCGCGCTCTCGCACTCTCGGCCGGGCGCCAGCGAGGACGAGATCCTCGAGGCGGGGCTCGACCTCCTCCTCGAGCGCGCCGCCAAGCGGCGGGGGCTCGTCGAGAAGCCGCGGAAGACGCCGCCTCCGGCCGCGCCGGACTCGGACGCCGTCCCGGCTCACGTCTCGCGCGCGGTCTGGACGCGGGACGAGGGCAAGTGCCAGTGGAAGCTCGACTCCGGTGGCATCTGCGGCTCCACGCACCAGGTCCAGCTCGACCACATCATCCCGCGAGCGCTCGGAGGGCCATCCACGATCGACAACCTGAGATGCGCCTGCAGGGTCCACAACGACCGGGCCGCGCGAGAAGTTTTCGGGGCCGAGTGGATGGACCAGTTCACCGGGAC
>JAHWYA010000488.1 GCA_020028115.1 Anaeromyxobacter sp. | reverse complement strand
GGCCCCCGACGCGGTGGCGCTGCTGCGCCGCGCGCTGCAGGAGCGCGAGCGGGGCGGTCCGGACGCCGACCTCGCGGACCTGCAGGTCGCGCTCGCCGACAGCCTCGCCCGCTCCGGGCGGCACGACGACTCGGTCGCGGTCCTCCGCGCCGCGCTGTCGGCGCACCCGCGCGACGAGGAGCTCCTGTTCGCGCTCGGGGCGGCCTACGACCGCGCGGGGCAGGCGGAGCTCGCGCTCGCGCAGATGCGGGCGCTCCTCGTCGTGAACCCGGACCACGCCGAGGCGCTGAACTTCGTCGGGTACTCCCTCGCCGAGCAGGGCGCCCGCCTCGACGAGGCCGAGAAGCTCGTGCGGCGCGCCCTCGAGCTGAAGCCCCGCTCGGGCCACATCCTCGACTCGCTCGGCTGGGTCCTCTTCCGCGGCGGCGACGCGCGGCGCGCGATCGAGGTGCTCGAGCAGGCGGAGGCCCTCGCGGGCCCGGACGCGACCATCCTCGAGCACCTCGGCGACGCGTACCGCGCCTCGGCGCGCCTCGGCGACGCCGCGCAGGCGTACCGGCGCGCGCTGTCGAACGTCGCGGAGGAGCTGCCCTCCGATCAGGGCAAGCGCCGCGCCTCGCTCGAGCGGAAGCTGCGCGAGCTCGGCGAGCGCGCGGGCCGCCGCTGAGGCCCGGACGTACCGTGCGTGAAGGGCGGTTCCCTTGACCGCCCCCGGCGCCGCCGCTACGGTCCGGTGGGCATGATCCCCGCCTACCCGACGAAGGCCGAGGCGCGGCACGACGAGGGCTTCCTCAACTCGGCGGACCACCTCCGCCTGTTCTGGCAGCGGTACACGCCGCCGAGGCCCCGGGCGACGGTCGTCGTGCTCCACGGCGCCGGCGATCACGGCGGCCGGTACCCCGCGCTCACGAGCGCCCTCGTCCGCGCCGGCTTCGAGGTCGCGCTCCTCGACCTGCGGGGGCACGGCCAGTCCGACGGCCGCCGCTGGTACGTCGACGCGTTCGGCGACTACCTGCACGACGTCGACGCGTTCGTCGCGAAGCTGTCGCAGGACGGGATCGCCGGTGAGACGCTGTTCGTCCTCGGGCACAGCCAGGGCGGGCTCATCGCCTCGCTCTGGACGATCCGCCACGCGGCGCTCGTGTCGGGGCTCGTGCTGTCCGCGCCGTGGTTCCGGCTCGCCCGCCCGCCGCCCGCGGCGAAGGTGCTCGCGGCGCGGCTCGTCGGGCGCGTCGTGCCGTGGCTGCCGATCGCCTCCGGGCTCGACTCCTCGCAGCTCACGAGCGATCCGGAGCTCCAGCGCTGGACCGATCGCGACCCGCTCTACGGGCGCAAGGCGACGCCGCGCTGGTTCGCCGAGGCCGGGCGCGCGCAGCTCGAGGCGCTGCGGCGCGCCGCCGAGCTCGACGTTCCGCTCCTCGTCCTGGGGCCGGGCGCCGATCCGATAGCGGACCTCGCCGCGGCGCGGTCGTTCTTCGAGGCGGCGACGGCGCGGGACAAGAAGATGGTCGTGTACGACGGCTTCCGACACGAGCTCTTCAACGAGCTGCGCCGCGACGAGCCCATCGGCGAGGCGGTCGCCTGGCTCACGGCGCACGCGCGCTGACGCGCCCGTTGACGCCGGGCCGGACCCCCCTCTATCCTGCCCGGGTCGCTCTCATCGTTCCCGTTGGCGCTCGGGGTGAAACCCCGGAGGAAGCGAAACCCATGGCTGGCATCGAGAAGGTCCCGTCCTCGCGCAGCGGCGCGCACACGGTGATCGGAAGCTCGATCGTGATCGACGGCGAGATCTCCGGCGACGAGGACCTGGTGATCCAGGGCACCGTCAAGGGCCGCATCAGCTTGCGCGAGAGCCTGTTCGTCGAGGGCTCGGGCGTGATCGAGGCGGACATCGAGACCGCGAACGTCGACGTGTCCGGGCAGGTCACCGGCAACATCGCGGCGACGGACAAGGTCGAGCTGAAGGCCGACTGCAAGGTGGTCGGCGACATCCGCGCACCGCGCATCCTGATCGCCGACGGGGCCGTGTTCAAGGGCAACGTCGACATGGACGTCAAGGAAGTGAAGGGGAAGTGACCGTGACGACCACTGACGGCACCACCATCATCGGCGAATCGATCCTCATCAGCGGCTCCCTCAACGGCGACGAGGACCTCACGGTCCGCGGCCGCGTCGAGGGCACGCTGACCCTCACGAAGACCCTCGTCGTCGAACCGACGGGCGTCGTGAAGGCCGAGGTCCAGGTCAAGAACTGCGTGATCGCCGGCGCCATCGTCGGCAACGTCACGGCGACCGAGTCGGTCGAGATCACGAAGGAGGGGCGCATGGTCGGCGACATCGCCGCGCCCCGCGTGATCATCGTCGACGGCGCGTCGTTCCGCGGCCGGATCGACATGGGCGAGGTGAACGTGGACGCCGGCCGCGGGAACGTCCGCGCCGTCCAGGCCCCCGCGCGCCCGTCGCTCCGTCCGGCGCTCTCGCGCCCCGCGGCGCGCCCGGCCGAGGCGAAGAAGGCGGACGAGAAGACCGTCGTCGCCTCGGCGCCCAGGCCCCCTGCGCCACCCGCTCCCGTCGCGATGGGGGCGGTCAAGCGCAAGGTGATCGTCAAGCGCAAGTAGCTTCTCCGCGTCCCGGCGACCCCGGGACGTGCGAAGCTGCAGGCCATGGAGCTCGAGCCTCGTACGACGGTGCCGGCCCACGCGACCGGCGCCGTCGAGTTCGTCTCGCTCGCCGACGTCGCCGACGACGCGACGTTCCGGCTGCGAGAGCCGGGTGACCTCTCCGCGCTCGCCGCGTCGATCGGGCGGCTCGGGCACCTCGTCCCGATCGAGCTCCGCCCGCTCCCCGGCCTCGCGCCGGAGGATCCGCCGCGCTACCAGGTCGTGGCCGGCTTTCGGCGGCTCGCGGCG
>JAHWYA010000060.1 GCA_020028115.1 Anaeromyxobacter sp. | reverse complement strand
AGGTGCTCCCGCATCACCCGCTCCGCCTCCTCGGGATCGCGGCGGCGCACCGCGCGCATGAGCCGGCGGTGCTCCGCGAGCGAGGCGGCGAGCCGGCCCGCGAGGCGGAGCTGCCGGCCGCGGAGCAGGCGCAGGAACCTGCGCAGCTCGGAGACGGCGCGGGAGAGGTACGGGTTCGCGGCGAGCTCCTGGACCGCCTCGTGGAACTCGTAGTTCTGCTCGTAGTACCGGGCGACGTCGCCCTGGGCCGCGTACCGCTCGAGCCGCGCGTGCAGCGCCTCGAGCCGCTTCACGTCGGCGGCGCTCGCCTTCTTCACCGCCTCGAACGCGCAGAGCCCCTCGAGCAGCGCCATGAGCGGGAAGATCTCGTCGAGGTCCCGGGGCCCGAGCTCGCCCGCGACCCACGATCCCCGGCGCGGGGCGAGCCGCACGAGCCCCTCGGCGTGGAGCACCTTCAGCGCCTCGCGCAGCGGCGTGCGGCTCGTCCCGAACCGCTCGACGAGGGCGCGCTCGTCGATGAACGTCCCCGGCGCGAGCTCGCCGTCGTAGATGAGCTGGCGCAGGCGATCGGCGACCACCTGGTACAGCGCGCGGTGGGCGATGAGGGCCGCCATCGGTCAGATCCCGAGGTACGCCGCCCGGATCTCCGGGTTCCGCGAGAGCTCCGCGCTCGTCCCCTCGAGGCGGACGCGCCCCGTCTCGATCACCGTCCCGCGCTGCGCGACCTCGAGCGCCTTGCGCAGGTTCTGCTCGACGAGGAGGACGGTGATCCCGGACGCGTGCAGCTCCGCCACCGTGCGCATCACCTGCTCGACGAGGACCGGCGCGAGCCCGAGGCTCGGCTCGTCGAGCATGAGGAACGTGGGCTCGGACATGAGCGCGCGGGCGATGGCGCACATCTGCTGCTCGCCGCCGGAGAGGCTCCCGGCGACCTGCGAGCTCCGCTCGCGCAGCCTCGGGAACATCGCGAGGACCGTCTCGAGGTTCCGGGCGGCGTTCGCGCGGACGCGGGGGTGGTAGGCGCCGAGGTCGAGGTTCTCGCGGACGGTGAGCTGGGGCCAGAGCTCCCGCCCCTCCGGCACGAGGGCGATCCCGAGCTCCGCCCGCCTCGCGGCGGGGAGCGACGCGAGGGAGCGGCCGCGGAACCGGATCTCGCCCTTGCGGGGCGGGCGCAGCCCGGAGATCGCGCGGAGCGTCGTGGTCTTCCCGGCGCCGTTCGAGCCGAGCAGCGTCACGATCTCGCCCTCGCGCACCTCGAGCGAGAGCCCGTAGAGCACCTGGACGTCGCCGTAGAAGACGTCGATCCCGTCGACCTCGAGCATCGGGGCGCCGGTCATGCGGGCGTCGCTCCTTCCTCGGCGGCGCCCTTGCCGAGGTACGCCTCGACGACGAGCGGGTTCGCGGCGACCTCGGCCGGCTTCCCCTCGGCGATCTTCTTCCCGTGGTCGAGGACGGCGATCCGGTCGGAGAGCGACATCACCGCCGGCATGACGTGCTCGATCATGACGATCGAGACGCCGCGCTCGTCGCGGATCCGGCGGATGAGCGCCGCGAGCTTCATCGCCTCCACCGGGTTCACGCCGGCGATCACCTCGTCGAGCATGAGCACGAGCGGGACGATGGCGAGCGCGCGGGCGAGCTCGAGCCGCTTGCGCCCGGCGAGCGTGAGCGTGCCCGGGAGCTCGTTCGCGCGCTCCGCGAGCCCCACGAACTCCAGGACCTCCGCGGCGCGGGCGCGCGGCGACGCCTCGTCGCGCCAGGCGCCGTGGATGGCGCCGACCGTGACGTTCTCCGCGACGGTGAGGTTCGGGAACGGGCGGACGAGCTGGTGGGTGCGGACGACGCCGGCGCGGACGAGCCTGTACGCGGGGCGCCCCGAGACCTCGTGCCCGCGCATCAGGACCTCGCCCGAGGTCGGCTGGATCGAGCCCGCGATGAGGCTGAAGAGGGTCGTCTTCCCGGCGCCGTTCGGGCCGATGACGCCGAGGATCTCGCCCTGGGCGAGCTCGAGGTCGACCTCGTCGACGGCCTTGAGGCCGCCGAAGTGCTTCGACACCGCGCGGGTCGCGAGGAGCGGGGGCTTCGTCATGGCGCGGCGACCACCCCGGGCGCGCGGCGGCGGCGCCGCACCGCTCGCGCGAGCCGCAGGCCGAGGCCGGTGAGCCCGAGCGGCTCGAACAGGATGATGAGGATGAGGAGGATCCCGTAGAGCCCGAGGTAGAGCTGCGGGTAGGAGGCGAGCAGGAACTGCCGCAGGAGCACGAACACCACCGCCCCGAGCACCGGGCCGAGGACCGTCCCGACGCCGCCGATGACGGACATGAGGACGAAGCCGATGGAGCGGTCGAAGCCGAACATGTCGGCGGGCTCGATGAAGGAGAAGAAGGACGCCCACAGCCCGCCGGTGATCCCCACCACCGCGCCGGACAGGACCATGACGAGGTCCTGGTAGAAGGTCGCGTTCACCCCGACGTCCGCCGCGGCGTCGACGTCCGCCTTGATGGCGAGGAGCTGCAGCCCGAGCGTGGAGCGCCGGATCACGAACGACGCCGTCACGACGAGGGCCGCGAGGCCGAGCGCCCACCAGTAGAGGCGCGCCTTCATCCCGATGTCGATCGGGAGCGAGACCCCGGAGGCGCCGCCCGTGAACTCCTCCCAGTACGTGAAGAGCAGGCGCGAGGCCTCCCCGACGCCGATGGTGGCGATCGAGAAGTACGGCCCGCGCAGCCGGAGCATCGGGTGCGCGCCGAGCGAGAAGACCCCGGCCGCGATCCCGCCGAGGAGCCACGCGATCGGCGCGGGGGCCGGGTTCTCGTGGAGCATCAGGCGCGCGGCGACGAAGCCGCCGAGGCCGAACATGGCCGCGTGGCCGAAGGAGACCTGCCCGAGGTAGCCGCCCATCCAGTTCCACGCGAGGGCCCCCGAGATCATGAGGAACGCCACGGTGACGAGGTTCCGCTCGTACGGCGAGATCCGGAGCGACAGCGGCAGGGCCGCGAGCGCCGCCACCACGATGACGAACGGGACCGCGGACCAGAACGGCACGTCGGCGGCCCAGCGCCTCATCCGAGCACCCGCTGGCCGAAGAGCCCGCCCGGCCGCAGCACGAGGACGAGGACGAGCATGACGAACCCCACCGCCGCGGTGAGGTACGACGGCATGACGAGGATCGCGAACACCTCGACGATCGCGAGGATGAGGGCGGCGACGCCCGTCCCGAACACCGAGCCGAGCCCGCCGAGCACCACGACGACGAACGACTTCAGGAGCTCGCCCGAGCCGAACCCCGGGTTGAACGAGAAGATGGTCGCGGAGAGGAGCCCGGCGAGACCGGCGAGGGCGGTGCCGATGCCGAAGGTGAGGGTGTAGATCCGCTCGACGTCGATGCCGACGAGCGTGCAGCTGTCGGCGTTCTGCGCCACCGCCCGGATCGCGCGGCCGAGGTAGGTCCGGCGCAGGACGAGGTGGAGGAGCGCCGGAGTCACGACCGCGATGGCGAGCACCGCGAGCCGGTTGACCGAGACGAAGCTCCCGAGGAGCGGGAGCGCGTGGGTCGAGTAGGACGTGCGGATCACCTGGTCGTTGCCGGTGAAGAGCAGGTAGGCGACGTTCCGGAGCACGAGCCAGACGCCGAAGAGGAGCAGCAGCGACGCGGGGCCGCCCGCCGGCCCGCGCGGCAGGTGGCGGACGAGCACCCGGTACATCGCCATGCCGAGGAGGAAGGTCGCGCCCACCACGAGCGGGATGGACAGGTACGGATCGAGCCCGGCCCACCCGTGGAGGATCCACCCGAGGTACGCGCCCGCCATGATCACCCCGCCGTGGGCGAGGTTCACGACCCGCAGGACGCCGTAGATGAGGCCGAGGCCGTACGCCATCGTGGCGTACAGCCCGGCGAGGAGGACCGCCGACACCGCGAGGTCGACGAAGCGATCCACGCGGCTACTTCGCGCACTTCGGGTTCGCGCCGGTGCCGGTGCCCGTCGCCGCGTCCTTCGGGAAGATGATCGGGGCGGTCCCGTCCTTCTGGTTCTGCTGCACGACGAACGGGTTCTGGACCTGGTTGCCGGTCTCCGGCTTGAACTCCACCGTCCCGCCCGGCAGGAGCGACGGCATCTTCAGCGCCTGCAGCTTCTCGCGCACGGCGTCGCGGTCGAGCTTCCCGGCCTGCTGGATCGCCGTGAAGAGGACGCGCGCGGTCTCGTAGCCGAGCGCCTGGAACCACTCCGGATCGCGGCCGCCGTACTTCGCCTTGAACGCGCCGACGAAGTCCCTGGACGCGCCCGGCTTCGCGGCGAGCTGCGCGCTCCACCAGACGCCGGAGAGGACGTAGGCGGTGTTGTCCGCGCCGAGGGCCTGGATCGCGTCCTTCTCCGCGCCGCGCGCGCCGTAGGTGACGACCTTGTGGCAGAGGCCGGCGCCCACGTACTGTCGGTGCATCGTGATGTAGTCGGGGAGGTGCGCGTCGACGAGGAAGAGGTCGACCCCCGCCGCCTTCACCTTCCCGAGGAGCGCGCCGAAGTCCTTGCCGTTCAGCTCGAACGACTCGTCCACCGTGACCTGGTAGGCGCCGCCGCTCTTCTGCGCGAAGTCGGAGACGCCCTTGCGGAAGTCCTTGCCGTGGGCGGTGTTCTCCCAGACGAGCGCGATCTTCGCGGGCTTCGGGAGCTTCCCCGCCTTCTGCTGCTCGTCGATCCACTGCATGAGGGTCGTGCCGAGGAGCTCGACCGGCGAGATGAGGCCGAAGAGGTACTTGAACCCGCGCTTGTAGATCTTCGTCGCCCCGCCGCCGCCGTTCACGTACGGGATCTTGTTCTCCTCCGCGACCGTCGACTGCGCCTCGACGAGGTGGCTCGCGTACGTCCCGAGGAGGAAGTCCACCTTGTCGCTGTTCACGAGCCGGTCCGCGAGGCTCACCGCGGTCGCCTGGGTGGAGGTGTCGTCGAGGAGGAGGAGCTGGACGGGGAGCTTCTTCCCCCCGACGTCGAGGCCGCCCTTCTTGTTCACCTCGTCGAAGGCGAGCTCGTACCCTTCCTTGAAGAAGCCGCCGACCCGGGCCTCCGAGCCGGTGAGCGGGAGCGTCGCGCCGACGAGGATCCTGTCCTTCGCCGCGCGGGCGGGCGCGGGCAGGAGCGCGGCGGCGAGCGCGGCCGCCGCGGAGAGGGCGAGCGAGAGGAAACGGCGGGACGGGCTCATGGGGCGCCTCCGGCGAGGGGTGCGTGGAGCCCGCATAATTATGAATTACGCAAGGCACCGCAACGGCGGGTCCGGGCGCCCCCCGAGCGAGCGAGACCTCTGCTCATCGCGGCGCCGCCTGGGAACCCCTGGGGGGCCACGGGCCCCCCTCGCGCGGCGCGGGGGACGCGCCGCTACACTTTCCGGCGTGCACCCGCTCCTCGGCGACCTCGCCGCGCGCCGCGGCCGGCCGGCCCTCCGCATGGACGACGCGACCGTCTCCTACGCGGAGCTCGAGCGGCTCGCGCGCGCCCACGCGGCCCGCCTCCGCGCCGAGGGCGTGGCGCCAGGGGACCGGGTCGCGGTCTGGGCGACGCCGCACGCCGCCACGATCGCGGCGATCCTCGGGAACGCGCTGCTCGGCGTCGCGACCGTGCCGCTGAACCCCGCGCTCGGCGACGGCGAGCTCCGCCACGTGCTCGCCGACGCCGCGCCGCGGCTCGTCCTCGCGGCGGACCCGGCGCCGTTCCTCGCCCGGACGCCGCAGGCCGCCCGGGTGACCCTCGACGGCCCGGCCGGGCCGCCGCTCCCTCCCCCGGCGCCTTCCGACCTCTTCCTCGTCGTCTACACCTCCGGCACGACCGGGCCGCCCAAGGGCGCGGGGATCACGCACGCGGCGGCCGCGTTCGACCTCGACGCCCTCGCGGGCGCCTGGGGATGGACACACGACGACGTGCTCGTGCACGCCCTCCCCCTCTTCCACGTCCACGGCCTCCTGCTCGGCGTGCTCGGCTCGCTCCGCACCGGAGGGACGCTCCGCCTCCTGCCGCGGTTCACCCCCGAGGGCGTCTGCGCGGCGATGGAGTCGGAGGGGACGCTGCTCTTCGCGGTCCCGACGATGTACCACCGGCTCGCGGAGCACTGCGAGGCGACGCCCGCCGACGCGGCGCGGCTGGGGCGCGCGCGGCTCCTCGTCTCGGGTTCCGCGGCGCTCCCGGTGCGCGAGAACGAGCGGTTGCACCGGCTGTTCGGGCAGCGCCCTGTGGAGCGGTACGGGCTCACCGAGACGCTCATCCTGTGCGCGGCGCGCCACGACGGGCCGCGGACGCCGGGGACCGTCGGGCCGCCGCTCCCCGGGGTCGCGCTCCGGCTCGTCGACGAGCAGCGGCGGCCGCTCGCCCCGGGGCCGGACGTCCTCGGAGAGATCGCGGTGAAGGGCCCGTGCGTCTTCGGCGGCTACCTCAACCGTCCTGACGCGACGGCGGAGGCGGTGGACGCCGCGGGGTACTTCCACACCGGCGACATCGCAGGGATCACCGCGGCGGGCGAGGTCCGGATCGTCGGGCGCCGCGCGACCGACCTCATCAAGACCGGTGGCTACAAGGTCGGCGCGGGCGAGGTGGAGGCGGCGCTGCTCGAGCACCCGTCCGTCCGCGAGGCGGCGGTCGTCGGCGTCCCGGACGACGACCTCGGCGAGCGGATCGTCGCCTTCGTCGTGCCCTCCCCCGGCGCCGCGCCCGGCGCGGACGAGCTCGCGGCCCACGTCGCGGGGCTCCTCGCGCCGCACAAGCGGCCACGCGCGGTGCACCTCGTCGAGGCGCTCCCGCGAAACGCGATGGGAAAGGTCCTGAAGAAGGAGCTCGCCGGGCGCCTGCCGCCTACCAGATGAGGTAGAGCGTGCGGTTCGTCCGGATCTCGGACGCGAGGAGGTCGAGGGTGCTCGCGCGGCCCGCGACGAGGTCCGGCGCGAACTCGGCGCAGCGCTTCGCGACCGCCATCGGGTCCTTGGGCGCGCGCTCGAACCGCCCCGCGACGTAGTCGGTCCCGACCTCCCAGAGGTCGAACGGCTCCTCCCTGTCGAGGGCGTCGAGCCACGCGGTGACCTTCTGCGCGTCGAGCCCGCGGTGCCCCGCACCGGTCCCGACCCGCCGCAGGACGGCCCGGTGGTCCGCCGTCTTCAGCAGGCCGAGCCGGTCCTTCTCCCCCGGCATGCCGTACGAGCGCTCGTAGCGGAACAGGTAGAGCCCCGCCTGCTTGAAGACGGAGTGGCTCCCCTCGAGGAGGCGCTGGGCGGTACCCGCATCGACGGCGAACGAGAGGCCCTCCGCCGCCGGCACGTCGCCGAACGGGAGCTTGTCCCCCTTCGCGCCGGTCGCCTGCTCGACCGCGAGGGCTCCCGCTGCGAAGTCGGCGGGCGCGGGCACGACGATGGGGCTCGGCCTCGCGGGGGCCGTCTTCGGCGCGTCCGCCGCGCGGGCGGCAGGCGCGAGCAGCGCGGCAGCGGCGACGGCGGCGAGCGTGCGGATGCGAGGAGAGATCAGAAGAGCGGCCATGGAGGTGGCCTCCGGCGGTGCATCGAGGGTAGGACCATTCTACGGCGAGCCGGGCGACCGCTGAACCCCCATCGTCAACGACACGACCGCGCCTCCTTTTCAGAGGTGCGGCGGGTGTGCGTCCGTGTCGGAGCGCCGGGCTACTTGCGAACCGGGACGGTCACCGGGCGCAGCGAGGTCCGGGTGTCGAGCGAGGCGAGGAAGTCGAGGAAGCGGGCGACGAGGGCGAGCGCGGTCTTCATCGGATCGCCAACCGTCGCCGCCTGGCGGTCATTCCGCCCCGCGCCGCGCCCGGACGTGCAGCCCGGCGGCCGCCGCTACGCCCCGGCTCCGGACCCTGAAACGCGGGGGCAACCGCGGCTTTGACTTCGGCGGGCCGCCTGCCCGATCATGCGCCCTCTCGCCGGCCCGCGGAGCACCCGCCCTGATGATCGCGACCCCGAGACT
>JAHWYA010000487.1 GCA_020028115.1 Anaeromyxobacter sp. | reverse complement strand
TGCCGCCCGCCGCCGGCGCGGTCGAGGCGGGCGCCCGCGTCCGCGTGAAGCCGCTGGAGTCCCCCGCGGAGCGCGCCGGTGCCCTTTGAGGTCTACGTCGCGCTCCGCTTCCTGCGCGAGGGGCGGACCCAGACGGCCTTGATCCTCGGCGGCGCGACGGTCGGCGTCGCGGTGATCGTCTTCATCACCGCCCTCATGGGCGGCCTGCAGTCGACGCTCGTCGACAAGACGCTCTCCTCCCAGCCGCACCTCACGCTGAAGCGGCCGGAGCGCGTCGCGCGGGTCCTGCCCGCGGCCGCGGGCGAGGCGGTGTCCGCGGTGGTCGAGAAGGTGCCCGAGCGGATCCGCTCGATCGAGCAGTGGCAGCGGGCGCTCCGGCTCGTCGCCGGGGCGCCGGGCGTCGTCGCCGCCGCCCCCACCGCCGCGGGCTCGGCGTTCGCGAGCCGGGCGGAGGTGTCGAAGTCGGTCGCGATCCGCGGGATCGAGGCGGAGAGCTTCGACGCGGTCGTCCGGATCCGCCGCAAGATGGTGGCGGGGCGGTTCCGCGTGCAGGGCACGGAGGCGGTGATCGGGACCGTGCTCGCGGTGGACCTCGGCCTCGCGGTGGGGGACAAGCTCCGGCTCGCGACCGCCGAGGGGCGCCAGGACGTCTTCACCGTCGCCGGGATCTTCGATCTCGGCGACCAGAACGTGAACCAGCGCTGGGTGCTCGTCTCGCTCCGCGCGGCGCAGACGCTCCTCGATCTCGAGGCGGGCATCACGACCATCGAGGCCAAGGCGGCGGATCCGTTCACCGCGGAGGCGATCGCGCGCGAGCTCGGCCCTCGCACCGGGCTCGACGCCGACTCGTGGATGAACGTGAACGCCCAGCTCCTCACGGCGCTGCGGTCGCAGGACGCGTCGGCGCTCATGATCCAGGCCTTCGTCGTGATGGCGGTGGCGCTCGGGATCGCGAGCGTGCTCGGCGTGTCGGTGATCCAGAAGTCGCGGCAGATCGGGATCCTGAAGGCCACCGGGACCTCCACCGGCGCGGTGCTCCGGATCTTCCTCGTCGAGGGGGCGGTCGTGGGGCTCGCGGGCTCGATCGCCGGCTCCGCCCTCGGCGCGGCGATGTGCTTCGGGTTCGCCGCCGCGGTGAAGAACCCGTACGGCGAGGCGCTCTTCCCCATCGAGCTCTCCCCGGGGCTCTTCCTCCTCGCGAGCGCCGTCGCGCTCTCGACCGCGCTCGTCGCGGCGGTCGCGCCCGCGCGCCACGCGGCCCGCCTCGACCCCGCCACGGTGATCCGCCATGGGTGACCCGGCGCTCGAGGTGCGGCAGGTCCGGAAGGACTACGCCGCGGGCGAGGTGGTCACGCCGGTGCTCCACGGCGTCGACCTCGTCCTCGAGCGCGGCGAGTTCACCGCGCTCGTCGGGCCTTCGGGCTCGGGGAAGTCGACGCTGCTGAACGTCGTCGGCCTGCTCGACCGGCCCACGGCCGGCTCCGTCGCCATCGCCGGCACCGACACCGGCCCGCTCGACGACCGCGCCCTCACCCGGTACCGCGGCCGCACGGTCGGGTTCGTCTTCCAGTTCCACCACCTCCTCCCGGAGTTCTCCGCCCTGGAGAACGTCATGCTCCCGATGATGGCCGGCCGCGGCCGCGCCGATCGGTCGATGGTCGAGTGCGCGGGAAGGCTCCTCGCGCAGGTGGGGCTCGGGGAGCGGGCCCACCGGCGCCCTTCCGAGCTCTCCGGCGGGCAGCAGCAGCGGGTCGCGGTGGCGCGCGCGCTCGCCATGGCGCCGCGGCTCGTGCTCGCCGACGAGCCCACCGGCAACCTCGACACCCGGAGCGCCGACGAGATCTTCGCGCTCCTCCGGACGTTCAACCGTACGGCGGGGGTCACCTTCCTCGTCGTCACCCACGACACCCGGCTCGCCGAGCGCTGCGACCGGATCGTGGAGCTCGTCGACGGGCGGATCGTCTCGGACCGGGCGAACGGGAGGCCCGCGTGAACCCGGTCCCGGAGGAGATCCGGGCCGCGGCGCGGCGCGCCCTCGCGCTGCCCGGCCCCGCGCTCCTCGCGGAGTGCGAGGAGACGTTCTTCACCGCCGGCGGCCCGGGCGGGCAGCACCGCAACAAGACGGAGAGCGGGGTGCGGCTCGCGCACCCGGCGACCGGCACGGTCGTCACCGCGACGGAGCGGCGGAGCCAGGCGCAGAACCGCGGTGAGGCGCTCGTCCGGCTCCGGGAGCGGCTCGCCGCGCTCGCGCGCCGGCCGAAGCCGCGGCGCCCCACGAAGCCGACGCGCGGGTCGAAGGAGCGCCGGCTCTCGGAGAAGCGCCACCGCGGCGAGCGGAAGGCCTCGCGCCGCGACCTGGAGTGAATCGACCGCGAGCTACGTCATCACTTGCGAGGCGAGCGGGACCAGCTCGACGATGCCCGCGTCGACGAGCCGCCCGACGCCCGCGCGGATCTCGTCCGGCACCATGCCCGAGCTCTCGAGCGCGTCGCAGAGCGCGGTGAACCCCACCCGCTTGCCCGAGAGCTCCGCGAGGATGACGCCGTCCCCGGGCGCGACCCCCCGGGGCGCCGACCAGGCGACGAGGGCGGCCTCGAGCGCGGGCCGGCCGCTCGAGCGCGCGCCGAGCACGGCGTCACGGTAGGCGAGCTCCGCCTCGGCCCCCGCGGCCGACAGCGTGAACTTCTGGCCCCTCGCCCACCGCCTGCGAACCTCCGTCGGCTTGCCCGTGTGCACGGCCGCCTGTTTCCGCCAAAGTCGGCCGGAAGTCAACGCCCCCGCCCGCCGCCGCGGGTGGCGCCGGGCGCCGGGACCGGCAAGAACGAGGGCGTGCGCACCACCGACAGCCCGCCCCGCCCGCGGGCCGCCCCCGGCTGGGGGCGCGCCCGCGTGCTGGCGATCGGTCACTCGACGCGAACCGCCGAG
>JAHWYA010000059.1 GCA_020028115.1 Anaeromyxobacter sp. | reverse complement strand
GACGACGCCCGACGGGCGCTTCACGCTCCGCGAGGTCGAGTGCCTCGGGTCGTGCGGCACCGCCCCGGCGATGCTCGTCGACGAGGCCGACATGCACGAGCGCCTCGACCTCGAGAGGGTCGAGCAGATCCTGGAGGGGCTCAAGTGAGCGAGACGCTGATCCTCACGAAGCGCTGGGGCCAGCCGAACTCGGCGAAGCTCGCCGGCTACCGCGCGGACGGCGGCTACTCCGCCCTCGACAAGGCGCTCGGGATGGAGCCGGCGGCGATCGTCGACGAGGTGAAGAAGTCGAACCTCCGCGGCCGCGGCGGCGCCGGCTTCGCCACCGGGCTCAAGTGGACCTTCCTCCCGAAGGACGTCCGCCCGCGCTACCTCACGATCAACGCGGACGAGTCCGAGCCCGGGACGTTCAAGGACCGCTACATCATCGAGCACGATCCCCACCAGCTCATCGAGGGGATCGCCATCACCTGCTACGCGCTCGACATCCACGCCGCCTACGTCTACATCCGCGGCGAGTTCCCGAAGCAGGCGCGCATCCTCGACGAGGCGATCCAGGAGGCGCGCGCGGCCGGCGTCATCGGCCCGCGGCTGCTCGGGAAGAAGGACTTCGACCTCGACATCCACGTGCACCGCGGCGCGGGCGCGTACATCTGCGGCGAGGAGTCCGCGCTCCTCGAGTCGCTCGAGGGGAAGAAGGGCTACCCGCGCCTCAAGCCTCCGTTCCCGGCGGTGGTCGGGCTCTGGGGCAAGCCGACCATCATCAACAACGTCGAGACCATCGCGAACATCCCGTGGATCGTCTCGAACGGCGGCGAGGCGTTCGCCGCGCTCGGGAGCGGGAAGACGGGCGGGACGCGGCTCTTCGGCGTGTCCGGCCACGTGAACCGGCCCGGCGTCTTCGAGAAGCCGGCCGCGTACAACCTCAAGAAGCTCATCATGGAGGACTGCGGCGGGATCCCCGGCGGCCGGAAGGTGAAGGCGGTCATCCCGGGCGGCTCCTCCTCCCCGGTCCTGCGCGGCGACGAGATCGACATCTCGCTCGAGGTCGACGCGGTGAAGGCGGCCGGGTCGATGTCGGGCTCGGGCGGCATCATCGTCTTCGACGAGTCGACCTGCATGGTCCGGGCGCTCGCGCGCATCGCGAAGTTCTACGCCGAGGAGTCGTGCGGCCAGTGCACCCCCTGCCGCGAGGGCACCTCGTGGATGGAGGGGATCATCGAGAAGATCGAGCACGGCCACGGGACCCGCGGCGACGTCGAGAAGCTCGAGCAGGTCGCCGGCGCCATCGGCGGCAACACCATCTGCGCGCTCGGCGACGCCGCGTCGATGCCGGTCCAGTCCTTCCTGAAGAAGTTCAAGGACGAGTTCATCCGCCACGTCGAGGAGCGGCGCTGCCCGTTCGGCGAGCACGGCTGGGGCCTCGAGCAGGCGTCGCGGCCGGCCGTCGTCGGCGCGGTGAAGTACTAGGGGACGACGATGACTGCCGAGACCATCCTGTTCTGGGTGTTCGCCATCCCGCTCGTCGCCACCGCCCTCGGGGTGATCGTGGCGCGGAGCCCGGTCTACGCGGCGATGAACCTCGTCGCCGCCTTCTTCTTCATGGCGGGCATCTACGTCCTCCTCACCGCCCACCTCATCGCGTTCATGCAGGTGCTCGTGTACGCGGGCGCGGTGATGGTGCTCTTCCTCTTCGTCATCATGCTCATCTCCCTCGGGGACGAGCACCTCTTCCCGTCGCGCAAGTCCGCCATGCAGTACCTCGGCGTCGTCGGCGCGCTCGCGCTATTCTCGGTGCTCGCCGCCGCGATCGGGCGGACCGTCACGGCCCCCGCGATGCGCGCGGTGGACGCGTCCTTCGGCACGGTGAAGGCCGTCGGCCAGGTGCTCTTCACCGAGTTCCTGCTGCCGTTCGAGGCGACGAGCCTGCTCCTCCTCGTCGCCATCGTCGGCGCGGTGGTCGTCGCGAAGGAGAGGATCTGACCATGCCGGCCGCCGCGTACCTCTACCTCGCCGCCGTCATCTTCACGATCGGCCTCGCCGGCGTCCTGCTCAAGCGGAACGCCCTCATCGTCATGATGAGCGTGGAGCTCATGCTCAACGCGGCGAACCTCACCTTCCTCGCCTTCGCGCGGCAGTCGGGCAACGTCGCCGGCCACGCCATCGCGTTCTTCGTCATCGCGGTCGCGGCGGCCGAGGCCGCCGTCGGCCTCGCCATCGTCATCGCGATCTTCCGGAGCCGCGGGGCGGTGAACGTCGACGAGGTCCGGGCGCTCCGCGAGTAGCGGGACGCCGGGGAACCCTCGCCGACATGCTCGCGCGCTGCGCTCGGTGCCAGGGCACCTTCTCGACCGATCGGTACGGCCGCCAGACCTGTCCGCACTGCGGCGCCGAGCTGATCCTTCCGGCGCCCCCGGGCACGCCCGAGGTCGAGGAGCCGCCCCCCGCCGCCGCGCCGCCGCAGCAGCCCTTGCCCGGAGCGCCGAGCGGTGGCTTCGGCGTGGGCTGGGGGGCACCGCCTCCGCCGCCGCCGGAGCTGCCGTCGCCGTTCGCCGACCGCGCCTGCGCCGGGTTCTTCGCGGGGTTCCTCCAGACCTGGAAGCTCGTCGCGACCCAGCCGGAGCCGTTCTTCTCGCGGGTGCGCAAGGACCAGCCCTGGAGCGCGATCCTCTTCGGCGTCGTCGCCTCCACGGTCGGAAACGCCGCCGCGTCGCTCTACGCCTGGCTCACCGGCCAGCAGGCGATCCTCGCGATCCAGCAGCTCGTGGAGAAGATGCCGGAGGACCAGGCGCGGATCGCGCGGCTCTACGAGCAGGCGCTCTCGGGCCCCGCCGTGCTCGCGCAGGCGCTCGCCGCGCCCCTCGTCACCTTCGTGCTCATCTACGTCGTCTCGGCGGTCGTCCACCTGCTGCTCGTCCTCTTCCGCGGCGCGGGGCGCGGCTTCGAGGCGACGCTCACCGCCGTGGCCCACGCGTCGGGCCTGCTCCTCCTCCTCGCGGTGCCCGGCTGCGGCGGGCTCCTCGCCGGCGTCTGGGGCCTCGTGACGCTCGTCATCGGGCTCGGCGCGATCCAGCGCTGCGGCACCGGAAAGGCGGCCGCGGCGGTGCTCGCTCCGCTCGCCCTCGCCTGCGTCTGCTGCTGCGGCGTGCTCGGGCTGTCGGTCCCGGCGTTCCTCCAGGGCGCGAAGAGCGCCGGGACGACGACGCTGTGATCCTCGCCTGGAAGCGGACCGAGCGGTTCGGCCACCCCGAGGTCTTCGCCGCGATCGCCCTCCTGTCGTTCCTCGTCGCGCGGTTCGTCCCGGTGCTCGGGCTGCCCTTCGTCTGCCCGCTCAAGGGGCTCGCGGGGATCCCGTGCGCGACCTGCGGCATGACCCACGCCTTCGTCCACCTCGCGCACGGCGACGTGGGCCTCGCCGCCGCGGCGAGCCCGCTCGGCGCGCTCCTCGCCGCGCTCGCCTGGAGCTACGCCGCGCTCGACCTCGCGCGGGCCGCCCTCGGCGCCCCGCTGCCCGTGCCGTCCCCGCGCGTCCTCCGCGCCGCCACCGCGGCCGGGATCGCGCTCCTCCTCGTCAACTGGGCGTGGCTCGTCGTCCGGGAGGCTCGTTCGTGAGCACCAACGCGCTCGGCGCGCTCCTCGTCGTCATCGGCTATCTCTCCGGCTCGATCCCGTTCGGGCTCGTCCTCTCCCGCGTCTTCCTCGGGATCGACGTCCGCAAGGTCGGGTCGGGGAACATCGGCGGGACGAACGTCGCGCGCGTGAACAAGAAGGTCGGCGTCGCGACGATCGTCCTCGACATCCTGAAGGCGGTCGTCCCGCTCCTCGTCGCGCAGCGGCTCCTCGCGGGCGCGCCGCACTCCGACCTGTGGATCATGGGCGTGGCGGTCGCGGCGTTCCTCGGCCACTGCTACACGATCTGGCTCCGGCTCAAGGGCGGGAAGGGCGTCGCCTCCGCGTTCGGCGTCTACCTCGTGCTCGCGCCGTGGGCCGCCATCGCCGGCGTCCTCACCTGGGCGGGCACGTACCTCGTGACGCGGATGTCGTCCCTCGGGTCGCTCCTCGGCACGCTCGTCTGCGTCCTCGGGATGGTCTTCACCCGCGGCCTCGGTAACCCGCTCACCTGGTCGGTGATCGTCGTCGGCGCGCTCATCTTCTGGCGGCACCGCGAGAACATCAGGCGGATCGTCTCCGGGGAGGAGCGGAAGCGGATGAGAGTCTAGCGACCGCGCGCCGGGCGCGGTCGAGCAGCGGTATGGGCCGCGCTCCGTCGCCGGTCCGCCTCGGCGCCCCGCGCTGCGGCGGTTGGCTCGGCGGTCGCGCACGCGACGAGGGCGGATCGCGGCGCGGCTCCGGAACTCGCCCCCGCAGTGGCGCTGCGCGCCTGCGGGGGCTCAGACATCCGTCGCCGCGCAGACCGTCCGCTCGTTCCGCGCGCGGAGTGAGCGCCGTGTCGCCTGCGCCTCGCGATGGGGCGCCGCCGGTGGCCCGGCGCTGCGCGCTGCGGTTCTCGAGCGGTGCCGTAGGACGAGACGACACCGCGTGACGGGCAGCGCGTGATGGTCAGCGCGCGCCGCTCGTTCGCGTGCGGAACGGCAGGCGCAGGCGCAACAGCGCCGCCGGCGCGAGGCCCGGAGGCGCATCCGCGGGCGGCAGGTCACCTGCCTCTGGCTCCGTGCGCGACGATCCGCCGTGCGCGCGGCGGCGGATGTCCGAAGGTCGGCGCCGAGAAGCGTCGCGCCGACCGAGTTCGCACGCCGCGCTACGTGGGCCGCTCTCGTCCGCGCGCGACTCTCGCCGCCCTCCCGCCCGCGGTCTGCGCCGAAGGGGCCGCGGCGGCCGGCCCGCGCCTGCGCCGTCCGATCCGGACTGGACCACGGCGCGGCTAGCGATGAGCCGCCCGAATGCTAGACATTCGGAATGGCGCTCGTCTCCCCGATCGGCCGGATGAGCACCTGGCGCGGCTTCACCCCGTTCGCCGGGCCGACGACGCCCTCGCGCTCCATCCGCTCGATGATCTTCGCGGCCTTGTTGTAGCCGAGCCGCATCTCGCGCTGGAGCTTCGAGACCGAGACCTCCTCCATGCGCGCGACGAGCTCGAGGGCCTGGTCGTAGACCGGGTCGTCGTCGTCGTCGAGGCCGCCGCGGTCGCCCGCGCCCTCGCGCGCCTTGAGGATCGAGTCGTCGTAGACGGGCCGCCCCTGCTCCTTCAGGAACTCGACGACCCGGTGGAGCTCCTCCTCGGAGACGAACGCGCCCTGCACGCGGGTCACCGGCTGCGTGGCGGTGAGGACGAGCATGTCGCCGTCGCCGAGCAGCGCCTCCGCGCCCGGGCCGTTGATGATCGTCTGCGAGTCGTGGCGCGAGGCGAGCCGGAACGTGATGCGCGCCGGGAAGTTGTTCTTGATCATGCCCGTCACGACGTCGGTGGACGGGCGCTGCGTCGCGACGATGAGGTGGATGCCGGTCGCGCGCGCCTTCTGGGCGAGGCGGGCGAGCGAGATCTCGACCTCGCGCGGCGCCGTCATCATGAGGTCCGCGAGCTCGTCGATGACCACCACGATGTAGGGCAGCTTCTGCGGGAGCCTTCGCTCGTCGCGCGCGGCGACCGGGTCCGCCGGCGGCGAGGCGGTCGGGTCCTCGAACTCGGGGGACGCTGCGGCGGGCGGCTCCGCGCCGGTCTGCTCGTCGGCGACCTGGGCGCGCGCCGCGGCCTGCTCCTCCGTCTCTCCGGCGGTCACGTCCACGACCACGAGCTTCTTCGGCGGGACGAGGACGTCCCGGTCCTCGAAGGTCTTCCCCTCCGCGCGGAGCTTCTCGACCTTGCCGTTGTACGAGCGGAGGTCCTTCGACCCGGTGTCGGCGAGGATCTGCGTCCGCCGCTCCATCTCGTCGACCGCCCACTGCAGGGCGCGGGCGGCCTTCTGCGGGTCGGTCACGACGGGCAGGAGCAGGTGCGGGATGTCCTCGTACGCCTTCAGCTCCGTCATCTTCGGGTCGACCATGATCATCCGCACCTCCGCCGGCGTCTGCCGGTAGAGCATGCTGAGGATCATGGTGTTGAGGCCGACCGACTTGCCGGACCCGGTGGTGCCCGCCATGAGGAGGTGCGGCATCCGCTGGAGATCCACGCAGTAGGGGATGCCCTCGATGTTCTTCCCGAGGCCGAGGGGGAGGAGCCCGCCCGCGTGGGCGAACGACTCCGACTCGAGGATGTCGCGCAGGTACACGGTGGCGCGGTCGCGGTTCGGGACCTCGATGCCGACGACGCCCTTCCCCGGGATCGGCGCGATGATCCGGATCCGGATGGCGCTCAGCGCCATCGTGAGCTCCTTGTCGAGGTTCTCGATCCGGGCGAGCTTCACGCCCGCCACCGGGGAGAACTCGTAGAGCGTCACGACCGGCCCGGGCCGGATGTGCTTGATCGTGCCCTCGACGCCGTGCTGCTTCAGCGTCGCGACGATCACGTCCGCGACCCGCGTGAGCCCCTGCTCGTCCACGTCCTTCGCCTTCTCCACGTGGACGTCGAGCAGCGCGGTCGAGGGGAGCCGGAAGACGTCGCCCGCCTTCGTGAACGCGAACGCGGGGACCTCCTTCTCGTCCTTCTTCTTCTTCTTCCCGCTCCGCTCGAGCATCGCCTGCGAGACGACGATCTCCGGGCGCACCGGCGGCAGGACCGGCGGGGGCGGGGGCTCGGGGGGCGCGGCCGCCGCGGGCTCGGCGGCCTCGGGCTCCTTCACCCGCTCCTTGCGCTTCCGCCTAGGCGGCGGCGCCTCCTCCTCGGGCGCGGCCGCCTCCGCCGTCGCGGCGTCGGCCTCGGCGTTCGCGGGGGCGAGCCCGGCCACCCACGCCGGATCGTCGAACGACCCCGTCCGCCGCACGTGCTCGAGGGCGAGCGCGCCGGCGATGGCGCGGGCGTCGGCCCGGTCCTCCTCGGCGGCGGCCTCGATCTCGGCGGTGCTCGCGAGCTCCCGGGCCTCCTCCTCGGCGCGCCGGGCGCGCAGGGCGGCCTCCTCGGCGCGCAGCTCGGCGACGGCGGCGCGGTGCTCCTCCACGGCGTCGCTCACCCGCGCGGTCGCGAAGCCGAGGACCGTCCGCGCCGCGCCCGCGAGGGCCGCGACGATCGCCTGCGGCTTCACGTCGGCGGCGACGATGAGCGACACGGTGCCGACCGCGAGGAGCACGATGGCGCTCCCCCAGGTCGAGAGGAAGCGGACCGAGGCCCCGCAGAGCGCGGCGCCGACGGCGCCACCGGCGGGGAAGGGGAGCGATCCCCGCCCCGCGAGGGCGAGGTGAGCGAGCGACGCGACGGAGAGCGTGAGGACCGCGTACGCGACCGCGCCGACCACCGTGATGCGCGGGGGCACGCCGCGGAACAGGCGCACCGCCACCGCGGCCGTCGCCACCGGAAGGACCAGGGCGGAGTAGCCGAGGAGGCCGTAGAGCGCCGCCGCCGCGCGGTGTCCGACGGGGCCGCAGAGGTTCGCGGGCGTCATCCCGCGAACGATGAGCGCGCCGTCGAGCGCCGAGAACGTCGCCAGGCCGAGCGCCGCCACGGCCGCGACCGCGAGGAGCACGACCGCGGCGATGTCCCTGCGCATCCCGCTCGCGGGCGGCTTCCGCCCGCCGCGCGCCGCGTCGTCGCGCCGGCCCTTTTCGCCGTCCAGACGCCGGTTTCCCTTGGCCTTCCCCATGTCCCGCCCGCCGATCTTCCGAAGACCACGCCGCCGCCCCGCGCCTAGGGGGGTCGCCTCGGCGAGGATATCGGGGGGTACCGGGGGGTCAATTTTTCGGCGAAACCGGGGTCTGGCGTAGAATGCCTAGAAGAACCTCCGTCTTCCCAAGAGCTTCCATGGACGTTCGCTGCGAACGCTGCAGGGCCCAGTACGTCTTCGACGACGATCAGGTCACCCCCGCCGGGCTGACCGTCCAGTGCACGAACTGCGGCCACCTCTTCAAGGTGAAGAAGAAGGAGCTCG
>JAHWYA010000058.1 GCA_020028115.1 Anaeromyxobacter sp. | reverse complement strand
CGTCGCTCCTCCTCCGCGACACGCGCGCGCTCGTCGCCGGGGAAGGGCTGGACCTCCCGGAAGGAGCGGTGCCCGGGCTCCCCGCGATCCGCTTCGGCGCCGCGACGGTCCTGCCCCGCGGCCCGCACCTCCTCTCGAAGACGATCGCGATCGAGGCCGAGGTGGAGGGCGCGCGCCCCGTCTCGCTGGGGCTCTTCCCCCCGGCGTCGCTCGGCGGGTGGCGCTTCTCGGTGGTGCGCTACGGCTACGCTCCGCTCGTCGAGATCGTGTCGGAGGGAAGCGCGCCGCTCCCGGAGGCGTTCGTGCCGCTCGGGCACCTCCCGCCGCGCCCGGACGACGCGGCCCTCGTCGCCTGGTCGCCGGAGCCGAACGTCATGATGGGCGCCGGCACCTTCCCCCCGAAGCTCGAGGACCTGCTCTCCCCGGCGGGCACCGACCTGCACGTGTTCCTGCGCATCGTCGAGGCCACGGTGGGCGGCGTCCGGCGCGACCTGCGCGCTCCGGACGCGTACCGCTGGCTCGCGGACGGGCGCCTCGTGGAGCCCGTCTTCCTCGTCGAGGTGTTCCGGGGGCGGACGAAGATCGCGGAGGGTCCCGTCCGCGCCGGGTCCTCGTTCCCGTTCCCGGGCGGCGCCCTCGCGCTCGGCCGCGAGGTCGGGATCTGGGTCGAGCTCGTCGCCGCCCGCGACCCGTGGTTCCCGTTCGCGCTCCTCGGCCTCGTGCTCGCGACGGCGGGGGCGCTCCTCCACCTCGCGCGCGGGATGGCGCGCGCGGTGCGCGCGGTCACAGGCCGCGCAGCGGCTGGCCCGCCGTGAACTCGACGAGGTGGCCGTCCGGATCGCGGAGCATCGTCACGTAGCCGATGTCGCCGCCGCCGTCGAACTGCGGCTCCGCGAGGATCCCGAGCCGCTCGCCGTCCGCCGCGATCCGGTCGACCTCCGCGCGGTCCTCCACCTGGAACCCGAGGTGGTCGATGCGGCAGTCGACCTCGGTGAGGTACAGGACGAGCACGAACGCGGGGAGCCCCGCCTCGCGGCGGCGCGGCGCGAGCCAGACGGTGTGCCCCTTCGGCCGGCCGTCGCGGACCGGCTCGAGGCCGCAGAACCGGCCGTAGAAGGCGATGGACCGATCGAGGTCCCGCACCTTCAGGACGACGTGGGTGAGCCGGACGGTCATCTCCGGAGGATCGCCCGGACCGGCTCCGCTGCAAAGGCCCCCGGGGGCCCTACGCCTCGCCGGCGAGCGCGCGGACGAGCTTCGGCCGGACCCCCGTCGCGGCGAGGAGCGCGTCGAGCTTCTCCTTCGCCTCGCGCGAGCCGCCGCGGACCTTCCGTCCGAGGATGAGCTCGTTCTTCACCGAGTGCTCCCACCCGGTGAGCTCGGTGACGGTCACCTTGTAGCCGTTCGCCTCGAGCGCGAGAGCGCGGACGACGTTCGTGAGGTGCGACCCGAACTCGCGGCGGTGCCACGGGTGCTCGAAGAGCGGGGCGACGAGCGGCGCCGGCGACGCCTCCGCGAGCTGCCGCGCGACCTCCGCCTGGCAGCAGGGGACGACCGCCACGTGGTCGGCGTCGTGCCGGATGGCGAGCAGGAGCGCGTCGTCCGTCGCCGTGTCGCACGCGTGCAGCGCCGTCACGACGTGGAGCCGCTCGGGCACCGGCGCGGCGACGATGGGCCCGCCCGCGAACCGCAGCCGCGCGAAGCCGAGCCGGGCGGCGCGCTCGGCGCCGGCCTTCGCGAGGTCCTCCCGCGCCTCGAGGGCGAGCAGCGTCCCCTTGCCGGCCGGCGCGAGGAAGAGCTCGTACAGGATGAACCCGAGGTAGCTCTTCCCCGCCCCGCAGTCGACGACGACGGGCTCGCCGAACCGCGCGAGGACGTCGTCGAGGGCGGGGGCGAGGAGCCCCGCGAGGTGGTTCACCTGCTTGAGCTTCCGCAGGCTGTCGGCGTTGAGGTCGCCGGCGCGCGTGAGAAGGTGCAGCTCCTGGAGGAGCTTCGGAGAGGTCCCGGGGAGGAGCTCGCGGCGAACGGCGTCGCCCTTCACCTGCCTGCGCATAGCCCCCATTGTACCGTCGTGTCGCGCCATGACACCGTCGTCTCGCGCCTTCGGGCGCGAGGCGACGCGGGAGACGCTCGGCCGCGCGGCGGCGCTCGAGCCCTCGGTGAGGCGTTCCCGCCCGCTCACGGGGCTGGCGCGGGCCGCTCGGAAGAGATAACGGGGTCCCGATGGCCGACGCGAAACCCTACCTCGCCCTCCCCTCCCCCTGGCTGGTCGCCCACCGGGGCGGGAGCCTCATCGCGCCGCAGAACACCCTGCCCGCCTTCGACCGCGCGGCGACGCTCGGCGCCGACTGCATCGAGACCGACGTCCACCTGTCGAGCGACGGCGTCGTCATGGTCTTCCACGACGACGAGACCGCCGCGCTCACGGGGGAGCCGGGGACGATCGAGGCGCGGACGGCGGCCGAGATCGAGCGGCTCGACGCGGCGTTCTCGTTCAGCGAGGACGGCGGCCTCTCGTTCCCGCTCCGCGGCGCGGGCGTCCGGGTGCCGACGCTCGCGGAGGCGCTCCGGCGCTACCCGCGGATGCGGTTCAACATCGACGCGAAGACGGACGACCCCGCGCTCGCGGACGCTCTCGCGCGCGTCGTCCGCGAGGCGCGCGCCGAGACGCGCGTCTGCGTCGGGTCGTTCTTCGACGCGCAGGCGGAGCGGCTCGGGGCGCTGCTGCCCGGCGTGTGCCGCTTCCTCCCGCAGGAGGCCGCGACGCGGCACGTGATGGCCGCGAAGGCGGGCGCCGCGCCGGTCGGGCTCCCGGGCGGCTACGACGTGGCCGACCTGCCGGCGCGGATGGGCGACCTGACGGTGGTCGACCCGCCCGTCGTCGAGCACTTCCACCGCCTCCGCATCCCCGTCCACGTCTGGACGGTCGACGAGGAGGAGGAGATGCGGGCGCTCCTCGAGATCGGGGTCGACGGGATCGTGACCGACCGGCCGGACGTGCTGGCGCGAGTTCTAGGACGCTAGCGAGCTAATGCTGGCTCGCGAGGTCGGGGTGCTTCTCCACGAACTCGTCGAAGTTGCCAGGGAAGTCGAGCACCGGCTCGCCGCGGTGCATGACCCACACCCGCGAGCAGACCTCGCGGATGAGCTCCTGGTCGTGCGTGACGACGATGACCGTGCCCTCGTAGCGCTGCAGCCCCTCCGAGAGCGCCGCGATGGACTGCAGGTCGAGGTGGTTCGTCGGCTCGTCGAGGACGAGGACGTTGTCCTTGAAGAGCATGAGCTTCGCGAGGAGGAGCCGGACGGTCTCGCCGCCGGAGAGGGTCGCGGTCGGCTTCATCCGCTCCTCGCCGGAGAAGAGCATGCGGCCGAGGAGGCCGGAGATCTCCTCGTTCGAGAGCTTGTCCTCGAGCTCGCGCAGCCAGCCGAACGCGGTCGTGCCGGGGCGGATGACGCCGGCCTGGTCCTGCGGGAGGTACCCGACCTGCGCCTGGTGCCCCCACCGTACGTGGCCCGAGTCCGGCTGGAGCTCGCCCGCGATCATCTTCACGAGCGTCGACTTGCCGACGCCGTTCTTCCCGATGACCCCGATCTTCTCTCCGCGCGTGACGAGCGCGGAGAACGGCTGGATGACGTCGTTGCCGCCGTATCTCTTCGCGATGCTCTCGAGCGTGAGGGTCTGCTTCCCGGACGGCGCCTTCTGCTCGAACTTGATGAAGGGCGCGGCGATGTTCGACCGCTTCATGTCCTCGAGCTTGAGCTTCTGCATCGAGCGGATGCGGCTCTGGACCTGCGAGGCGCGGGTGCCCGCGTGGAAGCGCGCGACGAACTCCCGGAGCTGCTCGATCTTCTTCCGCTTCTCGGCGTTCTCGGACTCGACCCGCGACCGGACCTGCCCCTTCTGGCGGACCATGCTGTCGTAGCCGCCCGGGTACGTGATGATCGTCTCGTAGTCGATGTCCGCGATGTGCGTGCAGATCGCGTTCAGGAAGTGGCGGTCGTGCGAGATCGTGATGAGCACGCCGTCGTACGCGTGGAGAAACTTCTCGAGCCAGCGGATCGACTCGATGTCGAGGTGGTTCGTGGGCTCGTCGAGGAGGAGCCCGGCGGGCTTGCCGAACAGCGCCTGCGCGAGGAGGACGCGGAGCTTGTAGCCGCCGGTGAGGGCCCGCATCGGCTGGTCGTGCCACGGCTCGTCGATGCCGAGGCCCTGCAGGAGCTCGGCCGCGTCCGCCTCGGCGGAGTAGCCGTCCTCCTCGCCGATGGTGGTCTCGAGCTCCGCGAGCCGGTGCCCGTCCTCGTCGGAGATCTGCTCCTTCGCGAGGAGCCGCTCCTTCTCGGTGAGCGCCGCCCAGAGCGCGTCGTTGCCCATGAGCACGACGTCGAGGACCCGGTTGTCCTCGTACTTGTAGTGATCCTGGCGCAGGATCCCGAGCTTCTTCGGGCGGAGCACCTTGCCGGTGTCGGACTCCTCGTCGCCGGCGAGGATCTTCATGAACGTCGTCTTCCCCGCGCCGTTCGGCCCGGTGAGGCCGTAGCGGTTCCCGGGCGCGAAGGAGACGTCCACGTCCTCGAAGAGCTTCTTGGGCCCGAAGGCCTTCGTGACGTTCTGTACGGAGATCATATGGGCGCGCCTTTTTAACGGAACTCGCCCGGCGACGCCACAGCGGGGGCGGCCTGCGCCCGCCCGGAGCGGAGGGCGCTCGACCGGATCCCTCCCGCGGGCTACGCTCCGCTGCCGTGATCGAGACCCCGCGGGAGGCGCCTCGCGCCCGATTGCTGGAAGGTCCCGCCGGGCGCGCGCTCGTCGTCCTCACCGCGATCAACCTCCTCAACTACCTCGATCGCTACGTCGTCTCGGCGCTGTTCGAGAGCCTCCGCGCCGACCTCTGGCTCACCGACACGCGGCTCGGGCTGCTCGGGACCGGGTTCATCGTCGTCTACATGGTGGCGTCCCCCGTGTTCGGGGTCCTCGGCGACCGGCGTCCGCGCCTGCCGCTCCTCGCGCTCGGGGTCGGGATCTGGAGCGTCGCGACGGTGCTCTCCGGGTTCGCGCGCGGGTACTGGACGCTGCTCGCCGGGCGCGCCGCGGTCGGGATCGGCGAGGCCGCCTATGGCACCATCTCGC
This sequence comes from Anaeromyxobacter sp., assembly GCA_020028115.1. GTDB lineage: Bacteria > Myxococcota > Myxococcia > Myxococcales > Anaeromyxobacteraceae > Anaeromyxobacter. The sequence goes on along the minus strand of JAHWYA010000058.1, from coordinate 2,851 downwards.
CCGGGCTCATCGCGGATCACTTCGGGCCGGAGCGGCGCGGCCGGGCGTACGCCTTCTTCTTCGCGGCGATCCCGGTCGGCGCCGCGCTCGGCTATGCGGTGGGCGGCATCGTCGATCGAACGCTCGGCTGGCGCGCCGCGTTCTTCTTCGCGGGCGCCCCGGGGCTCGTCCTCGCGCTCCTGTGCCTGCGGCTCACCGACCCGCCGCGGGGCGCCGCCGAGTCGACCTGGGCCATCGCCCGGACGGGCGGCGTCGCCGCGACCTACCGGCGCTTCCTGGCGAACCGGCCGTACGTCCTCACGGTGCTCGGGTACGCCGCCTACACCTTCGCGGTGGGCGGCATGTCGTGGTGGATGCCCGCGTTTCTCGAGCGGACCCGCGGCGTCCCGCGCACGGTCGCGACGGTCCAGTTCGGCGCGATCGTCTTCGCGACCGGGTTCCTCGGGACCTTCGCCGGCGGCTACCTCGCGGACGCGCTGCGGCGTCGCTTCAAGGAGGCGGACCTGTGGGTGTGCGGTGCCTCCGCGCTCGCGGCGGTCCCGGCGATCCTGGTCGTCCTGATGACCTGGCGGCCCGGGCTGTACCTCGCCGCGCTCGTGCTCGCGCAGCTCATGCTGTTCGCGTCCACCGGCCCGGTGAACGCCGCGATCGTCGCGGAGGTCCCGCCCGCGGAGCGGGCGAGCGCGGTCGCCCTCTCGATCCTCACCATCCACCTGCTCGGAGACGTCCCCTCCCCCTGGCTCATCGGGTTCATCTCCGATCGCTCGTCGCTCGGCCGGGCGGTGTTCGTGGTCCCGGTGGCGACGCTCGTCGCCGGGTTGATCTGGACCTGGGCGGCGTGGCGCGGCGAGCGCGCCGCGAGGGCTCAGCGCGGCGCCGCGAGGGCGGCGTCGTAAGCCGCGAAGAGCCCGTCCGCGATCGCCTCGTCGGAGAAGCGCGCGGCGTGGCGGAGCCCCTCGTCCCGCATGCGCGCGCGCGCGCCCTCGTCCTCGAGGAGGCGGGCGATCGTGTCCCGCAGGGCGTCCGCGTCGTGGGGATCGACGTAGGCCGACCCGGGTCCGCCCGCCTCGCCGAAGCAGCCGCCGCGGGTCGTGACCACCGGCGTCCCGGAGAACAGCGCCTCGACGATGGGGATCCCGAACCCCTCGAAGAGCGAGGGGTAGAGCGCGAGCGTCGCGAGCCGGTACATCGCCGCGAGATCCGGCGTCGAGACGCCCGAGAGGAGCCGGACTCGGCCCGCGAGGCCCCGCGCGCGCGCGAAGGACACGAGCTCCTCCGCGTACGGGGTCGGCCGGCCCACCGCGACGAGGGGCACGCCCGGGAGCCCCTCGAGCGCGCGGAGCGCGAGGAGGAGGTTCTTCCGCCGCTCGATGGTGCCGACCGCGAGCAGGAACCGCTGCGGCAGCTCGTACCTCGCGGCGACCTCGCGGAGCCGCTCCTCGGGGACGGGTGACCGGAACGCCTCGTGGCAGGTCTGGTAGACGACCCGGATCCGCCCCCGCGGGACGCCGTACAGCTCGACGAGGTCGCGGGCGGTCTGCTCGGAGACGGCGACCACGAGCCCGGCGCGCCGGACCGCGCTCCGCGCCTTGATCGCGTAGATGCGGCGGTCGACCGGCGGGTAGAGCTCCGGGAAGCGCTCGAAGATGAGGTCGTGGATCGTGACGACGCTCGCGACGCCGCTCCGCTCGATCCCCGCCGGGAGCTCGTTCGAGAGCCCGTGGAAGAGCGCGATCCCGTCGCGCCGGAGGTCCCCGACGACGCCGCGCGTGCGCCACAGCGACGGGAACGCCCGCGCGAGCAGGGTCCGGGGACCCCGCACCTCGAAGCGCCCGCCGTCGAGGTCGAACGGGAGCTTCCCCGGCCGCGGCGTGTACGCGAAGTACGCGTGCTCCGGCCGGAGCCGGTGGAGGATGCGCAGCACGTCCCGGGAGTAGTTCCCGAGCCCGGTCGCGTTGTGGAACACGCGCTTCGCGTCGAAGCCGACGTTCATTCGCTGGCAAGCCCCTTCCCGCGCGCGAGCTTTACCGCCCCGCGCCGAGGCGGCGCAAGCGCCAGCGCGCGGATCCCGGCCGCCGCGGACTTCTCCGGGCGGGCCGGCTCCTCTACGATGCCGGCATGGACAGGCACCAGGCCGACCGGCACCTCCAGGCCGCGGCGCAGCGATCCCCGGAGCTCGCCGCGATGCTCGCCGGCCGGCACGACGATCCGTCGCAGCGCTACAAGCGCATCGCGGCGATCGTCGGGGTGGCGGCGCTCGCCGCCGCGCTCCTCTGGGTCGTGACCTCCGCGCTGCCGAGGCCGAAGAAGAGCGAGCCGGCCCTCGAGATCGACCGCTCCGTCTACCTCGCGCCGTTCAAGACGGAGCCGACGCCGACGGGCGAGGAGACCTCCCCGTTCGCCGGCTTCGCCGTGTCGGTCGACACCGACCCCGCCGGCGCGCTCGTCGCGATCGGCGGCGTCGTGCGCGGCGAGGCGCCGGTCCTCGCGAGCGTCACCTGCCGCGACGGCGACAAGGTCGCGATCCGCGCCGCCAAGGAGGGCTTCCGCACGGTGCGGCGCGAGCTCGCCTGCCGCGCCGACACGCTCGTGAAGCTGACGCTCCGGCTGGAGCGGTGATCCTGCGGGAGCGGATCTTCTGCGCCTGCACGCCGGGGCTCGAGCCGATCCTCGCGGCGGAGCTCGGGGCGCTCGGCCTCGCCGCGCGCGCGGTGCCGGGGGGCGCGGACGCGGAGGGGGAGGACGCGGCGGCCGTCGCGTGCCTCGCGTCCCGCGCCGCCGACGCGGTGCTGCTCCGGCTGTGGGAGGGGCCCGCCCGGGACCTCCCCGCCGGAAAGCGCGCGGCGCGCCG
>JAHWYA010000486.1 GCA_020028115.1 Anaeromyxobacter sp. | reverse complement strand
GCACCTCCGGTGACCCGACGGCCGGGTCGAGGGAAACGCTCTACCTTCCGCCCATGCGCCTCGCGATCGCCGCCGCCCTCGCGGTCCTCTCCGCTTGCGGGTCCAAGGACTCGCCCGCGGCGGCCCCGGGCGGCAGGGGACCGACCGAGGCGTGCAGCTCGGGTTCGGAGTGCCGCCAGGATCTCGTCTGCGCGTCGGGCGCGTGCGCGAGCCTGCCCGCGTCGGCGTCCTGCGCATCGCCTCCGGGGAGTCCTGCCCTCCGCGCCGGCGAGACGTTCGATCCCGGCGACCCGGGCCCCGGCGCGTGCGTCCAGAGGGTCCGCTCGCCGGCGTTCGGCGGGGCGCCCGACGTCCTCGTGCAGGATCTCGGCGACCTCCAGGTCGGCGCGACGGCGAGCTTCGCGGTGACGACCGGCACGTCGAGCTTCACGATCGTCTCGCAGGAGGTGGAGCGGACCGCGGTCGACGAGATCTTCTTCCTCGATCCGTCGGGCGCTCTCACGATCCCGAACACCGTCGTCCCCACCGACGTGAAGACGCCGTCGGGCGGCGTCTACTACGACGACGTCACCCAGGCCACGCCGGACGCGTTCTACGGAGGGTTCACCCCGGTCTCGGGCGCGTTCACGGCCCCCAACACGAGCGCCGGGGTGGACCGGGTGCGGAGCGCGGGCGGACTGCCGCCGGGGACCTGGTCCCTCGTCGCGAACGACTGGGCGCGCGAGTGCGGCTCGATCACGGGGTGCACCGGCGGGAGCACGTCCGGCGTCTACCGCCTGCACGCCGTCACGAAGGCGGGGCCGCTCGCGTCCACCGGGACGCTCGACGTCGAGGTGTACCTCCTCGTCGATCCGACCGGCCCGGCCGCGGCGGTGTCCACCGCCGCCGGCGCCGCCGCGGACCCCGGGATCGCGCGCTGGGTCGCGAGCCTCGCCGGCTTCCTCTCGCGCGCCGGGCTCTGCCTCGGCGAGGTGACGTTCCGCGATCTCCCCGCATGGGTCCACGACCGGTACCCGAACGGCTCGGTCGACATCACGAGGGGCGGGCCGTGCGATCCCCTGCAGCAGCTCTTCACGGCCGCCGTCGCGCCGCGGCGGGGCGTCCACGTCTTCCTCGTCGAGGAGCTCGTCGCGCCGTCACAGGGCGGCTCGATCGCGGTCGGCGTGGACGGCTCGATCCCCGGGCCGTCCGGCTTCCCGGGGACGATCTTCGGCGGAGCCGCGGTGGGGCTCTTCGGGGAGCTCGGGGTCGAGACGCGGCCCGGCGCGTGCGCGGCCGGCGCTCCCCCGAGCATCTCCGCGTGCGGGACCGACCGGATCGCCTACGTCGCCGCCCACGAGATCGGCCACTGGCTCGGCCTGTACCACACGACCGAGGCCACCGGAGGCTTCTTCGACCCGCTGTCCGACACGCCGCAGTGCCCGTGCACGTCGTGCGCGCCGCTCTCGCAGCGCTCGCGCTGCGCGAGCGGGGACGTGTTCATGACCGGCGCCGCGTGCAGCGCGAGCGCGAGCTGCGGCGGCGCGTCGAACCTCATGTTCTGGCTCCTCGACCCTTCGCGCTCCGCCGGCGACCTCTCGCGTGATCAGGGTCAGGTCGTCCGCCTCAACCCCGCCGTCCGGTAGGGGACCTCATGCCGCTCGCCCCCGTCTTCCTCGCCCTCGCCCTCGCCGCACCCCGGCCTCCCACGCCCGCGCCCGACGCGTCGCCCGACCGGGCCGCGCCCGCGGCGTCGCCCGACGTCCGCGACGAGGTGCGCGCCTACCTCGGCGCGATCCACGAGCCCGTGCCGGCCGAGACCTACCGCGCGCTCGGGCCGGGCGCCGAGGACGCGCTCGCCGACTTCGCACGGACGGACCCGTCGCCGATCGTGCGCCTCCGTGCGCTCGAGGCGCTCGCGGCGCTCGGCGGATCGCGGGCGGAGGCGGTCCACCGCGAGGTGGCGGAGAGCGCCGCTCCTCGAGCGGTGCGGCGCGGCGCGATCCGCGGCCTCGCGCGCCTCGCGGGCGAGGCGGACGCGCCTCGCGTGCTGGGACCATTCCTGGAGCGGGACCGGGATCCCGCGGTGCGGGCCGCCGCGGCCGAGGCGCTCGCACGCGAGGCGCCGGCGCAAGGGTGCGCGCGCATCCGTGCGCGGGCCCGCGTGGATCCCGAGCGTGCGCGCTTCTCGCGCGCGATCGCCGACTGCGACCGGCGCGGTCGCGCGAGGCCTCCCGCGCGATGAGAATATGCGAGCGCAGGGGCTCGCCTCCCGCTAAGCGGCCGGAACGTGGTCCGGCGATTCCCCGCGCACGCGGACCGCGCGGCGGATCGCGTCGACGACGCGCCGCTCGTCCACCGGCTTCGGGACGAACGAGTCGCACCCGGCGAGCAGGAGCTCGCTCGCCGCCCGGACGCGACCAGAGATGCCGACGATCGGCGCGCAGGAGAGCCGCCGATCCCGCGAGCGGCGGAGCCTGCGGACGAGCTCCGATCCCTTCATGCCGGGCATCACCTCGTCCACGAGCCACAGGTCGGGCGGCATCTCCTCCGCGAGCGACAGCGCGTCCTCACCGGACTCCGCCTCGACCGCCTCGAACCCAGCTCGCTCGAGGATGAGGGCGAGGAGCTTCCGGATGAGGTGGTTGTCGTCCACCACGAGGACGCGCAGGCCTGCGCTCGGATTCGGCGTAGCCATCCACCGCCAGAGTGGCCACCCCCTCTTGGCACTGGGACCCCCCGACCCTTCGTGGCGCACCCGTTGTGCGGAGGGCCGCGCTGTCACCTGCGTTGCCCCTCCGGCGGGGGGGAGCTACCATCCGGACCCGCACGCGACGAAACGGCCTTTCTCGAGGAGCGGCGATGCTGGGCGAGCACATCCGGGTTCTGAAGGGCGGACGGTGGATCCACGCGATCGACTGCGGTGACGAGACGGTCCTGCAGCTCGTGGAGTCC
>JAHWYA010000485.1 GCA_020028115.1 Anaeromyxobacter sp. | reverse complement strand
GACCGGGAGGCGCTCCGCGCCGGCGTCGCGCGGCTCGGCCTCGAGCACGTGCCGTCCACCGCGCCGTACCTCGTCTTCCACGCGCGGGACGCGGCGGCGCTGCGGCGCCGGCTCCTCGCGCGCCGCGTCCTCGTCCGCGACTGCGCGTCCTTCGGCCTGCCGGGCCACGTCCGCGTCGCCGCGAGGCCCGAACCCGATCGCGCGGCGCTGCTCGCCGCGCTGGAGGAGGAGCTGTCGTGACCGCAGCCGTCATCATGGTCCAGGGGACCGCGTCCTCGGTCGGCAAGAGCCTCGTCGTCACCGGCCTGTGCCGGCTCTTCCGGCGCGCCGGGCTGCGCGTCGCGCCGTTCAAGGCGCAGAACATGGCGCTCAACTCCGCGGTCGCGGTGGACGGCGGCGAGATCGGCCGCGCGCAGGCGGTGCAGGCCGAGGCGGCCGGGATCGAGCCGACGGTGGACATGAACCCGATCCTGCTCAAGCCCGAGGGGGAGGCGCGGTCGCAGGTGGTGGTGCTCGGGAAGGCGACCGGGAGCCTGACCGCGCTCGGGTACCACGAGCGGAAGCCCGAGCTCCGCGCCGTGGTCCGCGCGTCGCTCGCGCGCCTCCGCGAGCGCGTGGACCTCGTCGTCATCGAGGGGGCGGGGAGCCCGGCCGAGGTGAACCTGAAGGACCGCGACCTCGTGAACATGGACGTCGCGAAGGCCGCCGGCGCGCGGGTGCTGCTCGTCGGCGACATCGACAGGGGCGGCGTGTTCGCCGCGTTCGTCGGGACGATGGAGCTCCTCGAGCCCGAGGAGCGCGCGCTCGTCGGCGCGTTCGTCGTGAACAAGTTCCGCGGAGACGTCCGGCTGCTCGAGCCCGGGCTCCGCTTCCTGCGCGAGCGGACGGGGGTGCCGGTCGCGGGCGTGCTGCCGTTCCTGCGCGGTCTCCGCATCGCCGACGAGGACTCGGTGTCGCTCGATCGGCGCCGCCGGACGCGCCGCGCGGCCCCGGGCGAGCTCGAGATCGCGATCGTCCGGCTCCCGCGCATCTCCAACTACGACGAGTTCGATCCGCTCGAGCACGAGCCGGGCGTCGTGGTGCGCTACGTCGAGCACCCGGAGGAGCTTCGCGGCGCCGACCTCGTCGTGCTGCCCGGCTCGAAGAGCACCGCCGCCGACCTCCGCTGGCTGCGCGACAGCGGCGTCGCGGACGAGGTGATCGCGCGCGCGGCCCGCGGGGAGCCCGTGCTCGGCGTGTGCGGCGGGTGCCAGATGCTCGGCGTCGCGCTGCGCGATCCGGACGGCGTCGAGTCCGCCGACGCGGAGGTGGCCGGGCTCGGCCTCCTCCCGCTCGTCACGCGCTTCCGCCGCGAGAAGACGACGGCGCGGGTTCGGGCACGGATCGCGGCGGCGCTCCTCGCCCCCGGTGGCGACGGGGAGGCGAGCGGCTACGAGATCCACATGGGGGAGGTGGAGCGGACGGCCGGCGCGCCGGCGCTCCGCACGGTCGCGCGGAACGGCGCCGCGTGCGATCACGACGACGGCGCGGTGTCGGCGGACGGCGCCGTGGTGGGGACGCTCGTGCACGGGCTCCTCGAGGACGACGCCGTGCGGACCGCGCTGCTCGCGCGGCTCCGCGCCCGCCGGGGCCTCCCGGCGCCCTCGGGACCGGCGGTGCCGCAGCGCGCCTCGGAGTACGACCGGCTCGCCGACGCGCTCGCCGCCCACCTCGACTGGGACCTGCTCTGCGACCTCGCGGGCGTGCGCCCCGCGCGCCCCGGGGAGGTGGGCGCGTGATCCGGCTCGCCGTCGCGGCGGCGTTCCTCACGCGGCTGCGGGACCGAGCGCGTCGCCGCGCTCGGGTGGGTCCGTCAGCGGGCGGGATCCGGCTCCCCGTGGCCTGGCGCGACACCCATCCTGCGGCGCTGGAAGGCCGGGACGCCCATCCGATCGACGAGCCAGATCCCGAGCCGGGGCGACAGGGCCGCGAGCGCGAGCAGCGGCCGGATGCCCTCTCCGGTGACGAACCCAGGTCGGACGGATGGTACGCCGCTGTCGCACCTCGGCGCATGCGGTTCCGCGACCTCCGGTCGGGGGTGCGCGCCGGCGCCCGCTGCTATCATCCGTCCGCCGCCCCGTCTCCCGGGGCGAGGAGGGGCACGATGGGCGACGAGACGACCCAGTTCGCGTCACGGTTCACGGTGGCGGTGGACCTGCTCGCCCGCATCGCGACCGACGATGGGCACGCCGCCGCCCGCCGGAAGCTCGGCCCCGGGCTCGACGCCGCCGTCGCCGACGCGCTCGACGCGGTGGCCGCGGTCCACGAGACGGGCACGGAGGCCGTGAAGCGCTGGTCGGAGCGGCGCTCGCGGGTGCTCGCCCAGGTCGCCGAGCTGCGGACCGCCCTCGCGCGCGGAGGCGTGGACGCGGCGGTCCGCCGGAAGGCGCGCGCGCTCGTGGAGCTCGTCGGCGAGCCGGGAGGCGCCGGCCCGGCGTAGTCCGTCCCGGCCTCAAACCGCGGCGGTGAGGCGCGGGGCGGGGGCTCCGGCCTCGAGCTGCCGGGCCGAGACGCGGAAGAACGCCACCGCCTGCTCGAGCTCGGCCGCCCGATCCGAGAGGTCTCGCGCCGTCGCGGCGAGCTCCTCCGAGCTCGAGACGTTCGCCTGGGTCACGGAGTCGAGCTGCTGGAGCGCGCGGTTCACCGACTCGACGCCCGCCGCCTGCTCCCGGCTCGCGCTCGTGATCTCCTGGACCAGCCCGGCGGTCCGGACGATGTCCGGCACCATCTTCTCCAGCATGGCGCCGGCCTTCGCGGCGATCTGGGTGCTGCTCGTCGACAGGGCCGCGATGTCGCGGGCGGCGGCCTGCGAGCGCTCCGCCAGCTTCCGGACCTCGGCCGCCACGACGGCGAAGCCGCGGCCGTGCTCGCCGGCCCGGGCGGCCTCGATCGCGGCGTT
>JAHWYA010000484.1 GCA_020028115.1 Anaeromyxobacter sp. | reverse complement strand
GGCGCTCGTCGACGCGGCGCTGCTCGTCCCGGCGATCGGCGCCTACGCGCTCGCGGCGCGGCGCGCGGACCGGCTCGCCGCCGCGCTCGTCCTCCCGTACCTCGGCTGGAGCGCCTTCGCGCTCGCGCTCAACTCCGAGATCGTGCGGCGGAACCGGGAGCTGCTCGCGCGGCGTTAGTCGAGCACCGCCACCGCGTCGATCTCCACCCGCGCGCCGCGCGGCAGCGCCGCGACCTGCACCGTGGCCCTCGCCGGCGGGTCCTTCGGGAAGCGCCGGCCGTAGACCTCGTTCACCCTCGCGAAGTCGCCGAGGTCGGCGAGGTAGATCGTGCAGCGGACGACGTGGTGGAACCCCGCCCCCGCCGCGGCGAGGACGGCGCCGAGGTTCTCCATCACCCGCTCGGTCTGGGCGGAGACGTCGCCCGGCACGAGCTCGCCGGTCGCGGGATCGAGGGGGATCTGCCCGGAGAGCCAGACGGTCCGCCCGCCGCGGGCCTCGACGGCCTGGCTGTAGGGGCCGATGGCCTTCGGCGCTCCGGGGGTCATGACTGGCGTTCGCATGGGGTCGCTCCGCGCTCGGAGAGAGCGCTCTAGGCCCGCTCGACGGAGGTCACGCCGTCGATCCGCTCGATCGACCGCATGACGGCCTTGAGCTGGGTGAGGTCGCCGATGGTGACCTCGAAGTCGTTCACGGCGCGCTCGCCGGGAGCCATCGTCCGGCAGCTCGCCTGCGAGATGTTGACGCCGGCCTCGCTGAAGATGTGCGAGATCTCCGCGAGGATGCCGGGCCGGTCGGTGGTGATGACGCGCAGCGAGACCGGGCGCTTCAGGTCGCCCTTCACGTCCCACGACACGTCCACCCGGCGGTCGGGATCGATCCCGAGCACCTTGTCGCACTGCGCGGTGTGGACCGTGACGCCGCGGCCGCGGGTGATGTAGCCGACGATGCCGTCGCCCGGCACGGGGTTGCAGCAGCGGCCGTACCGGACGAGCACGTCCTCGATCCCGCTGATCCGCACGCCGCCGGCCGCCGGGCGCCGCGCCACCTTGCGGAAGATCTCGGTGAGGCGCGAGGTCGGTCCGGCGTCGGTTGCGGGCTGCGGGTCGGCGAGCCGCTCGGGCGGGACGATCTGCCGGAGCACGTCGTGCGGCGAGACCTTGCCGTAGCCGATCCCGGCGAGGAGGTCGTCGGCGATCCCGGATCCGCGCCTGGGCGCGGCTCGTCTTCACGAAGGTGAGCCAGTCCTTCGACGGGTGCGAGTGCGGCGAGGTGAGGATCTCGACCGTGTCGCCGTTCTTGAGCTTGTAGCGGAGCGGGACGAGCTTCCCGTTCACCTTCGCGCCGACCGTGTGCTCGCCGATCTCCGAGTGGATCGTGTAGGCAAAGTCGACCGGGGTGGCGCCGCGGGGGAGGCTCTTCACCGCCCCCTTCGGCGTGAAGACGAAGACCTCGTCCGAGAAGAGGTCGACCTTCACCGTCTCGAGGAACTCGCGGGGATCGGCGAGCTCCTTCTGGAACTCCACGAGCTGGCGGAGCCAGCCGAACGACTCCGCGTCGCGCTTCGAGAGCGCCTCGCCGCCCTTCCCGTCGCGCCCCTTCTCCTTGTACGCCCAGTGCGCGGCGACGCCCTCCTCGGCGATCCGGTGCATCTCGCCGGTCCGGATCTGCACCTCGATCCGCTCGCCGGAGGGGCCGACGACCGTCGTGTGGAGCGACTGGTACCGGTTCGGCTTCGGGATCGCGATGTAGTCCTTGAAGCGTCCCGGCACCGGCTTCCAGAGCGAGTGGATGAGGCCGAGCGCCTCGTAGCACTCCGCCACGCTCGCCACGATCACGCGGAACCCGACGACGTCCTGGATCTGCTCGAACTCGACGTCGAGCTCCTGCATCTTCCGCCAGATCGAGTAGACGTGCTTCACGCGCCCGGAGACGTCGGCGCCCTTCAGGCCCGACTCCTCGAGGCGGCGGCGGATGACGTCCACGACGCCCTGGACGAACCTCTCCTTCTCCCGCGAGACCGCGGACACCTTCGTCGAGAGGTCGAGGTAGTCCGACGGCCGCAGGTACTTGAACGACAGGTCCTCGAGCTCGCTCTTGATCCACTGGATGCCGAGCCGGTTCGCGAGCGGCGCGTAGATGTCGAGGGTCTCGCGGGCGATCCGCTCCTGCGACTCCGGCTTCATCGCGCCGAGCGTCCGCATGTTGTGGGTGCGGTCTGCGAGCTTGACGAGCAGGACCCGGATGTCCTTCGCCATCGCGACGACCATCTTCCGGAAGTTCTCGGCCTGCTTCTCCTCGTGGGTGTTCGCCGCGCTGTACTGCGAGAGCTTCGTCACCCCGTCGACGAGCTCGGCGATCTCCGGGCCGAACAGCTCGGCGATCTCGTCCTTCGTGGCGAGCGTGTCCTCGATCGTGTCGTGGAGGAGGCCGGTCACGACCGACGCCTCGTCGAGCTTCAGCTCGGCGAGGATCCCGGCGACCTCGAGGGGATGGACGAGGTAAGGCTCGCCGGACTTCCGGATCTGCCCCGTGTGGACCTTCGCGCTGTAGACGTAGGCCTTCTTGACGAGGTCGAGGTCGGGATCCGGGTGGTACGTGGTGACCCGGTCGAGGATGTCGTTCAGTCGCAGCAAGCGTCGGTCCGCGAGCCTAACGGTTCGGATCGAGGGGCGGCAAGTTTGCCCCCTCGATCCGTAACGCAGCGCGGCAGCAAGCGCCAGGGCTCGCCTCTCGCGGGACGGCGGGGCGGGCGGACGGGTGATCGGCGACCGCCGCGGGGCCGTGCGGGCGCCGACCGGCCGGCCGTTCGCTGGTAGGATCCCCGGCCGGATGCCCCGCCGCCTCCTCCTCGCCTCCCTCGCCGTGCTGTCCACCATCGTGATCGGCACGGCCGGCTACTGGGGAATCGGCGGCGGCCAGTGGCCGCTCGGCGACTGCCTGTACCAGGCCGTCATCGGCATCACGACGGTCGGCTTCGGCGAGATCGTCCCGCTCGGCGAGACCGCCTTCGGGCGGCCGTTCACCATCGTGCTCCTCGCCGGGGGGATGGTGTCCGCGGGCTGGTTCGTGACGACGGCGGCGGCGTTCCTCATCGAGGGGGAGCTCTCGGGCCTGACGTGGAGGAAGCGGATGAACACGCAGGTGAAGAAGCTCGCGGGCCACTACATCGTCTGCGGCGGCGGCTCGACCGGGATCCACTGCGTCCGCGAGCTCGCCGCGATCGGCGCGCCGTTCGTGGTGGTGGACCGCAGCGAGGAGGTGGCGCGCACCATCACGCGCGACCTCGGCTGCCCGGCGGTGGTCGGCGACGCGACGCACGACGAGGTGCTCGTCGAGGCGGGCATCGAGCGCGCGCGCGGCGTCATCTCCGCGCTCACCGAGGACAAGGACAACCTCTTCGTCACGGTGACCGCCCGGGCGCTCAACCCGGCGCTCCGCATCGTCGCGAAGGCGATCGATCCGCGGGCGGACGGGAAGCTCCGGCGCGCCGGCGCCGACTCGGTCGTCTCGCCCAACATGATCGGCGGGCTGCGGCTCGTCTCGGAGATGGTGCGGCCCGAGGTCGTGACGTTCCTCGACGTGATGCTCCGCGACAAGGACCGCACGCTCCGGATCGAGGAGGTCCAGGTCCCGCCGTGCGGCGCGCGGACGCGGCGCATCTGCGATCTCGGCCTCGAGCGGCACAAGCTCCTCCTCCTCGCGGTGAAGGATCCGGCGGGCGGCGAGCGGCGCCTGCACTACAACCCCGCCCCCGAGCGCGTGCTCGGCGGCGGCGAGACGCTCATCGTGCTCGGCGAGCCCGAGCGCGTGCGGCAGTTGAGTCTCGAAGTGGCGGCGGGTTAGGGTCGCGTGGCGAGCGCAGGGGCAGCCGGATGAGGCTGCCCCGGAGCGAGCGGGGGTTCGGGTGGCACGAGGGCGCAGCCCCGAATGTCCCCCCGCTGGAGGCGAAGCCGGAATGAAGTGCAAGAAGTGCGGCGCGCAGCTCGACGTCACGAGGTCCACCTGCGGCGCGTGCGGCGCCGAGGTGGAGCTCGGCCGGCTCACCGGCATCCTCGGGATCGTCTGCCGCGGCTGCGACGCCTACAACGAGCCGGGGGCGAAGGCCTGCATCGCGTGCGGCAAGCCGCTCGGCGACGTTG
>JAHWYA010000483.1 GCA_020028115.1 Anaeromyxobacter sp. | reverse complement strand
CCCGTCGAGGTCGGTGTACCGCGCGAGGTAGGCGCGGTGGCGGGCCTCGTCCTCCCAGCCCGCGACCACCTCCGCCCAAGCGTCCGCCTCGTCCATGCGGGCGGCATTCTACAGGGTCCCGGCCCGCGGCCCCAGGCCGGTCCCCGACGCTCCGCTAGAACGACACGGGCACCGGCACGAAGGTGAGCGCGAAGAGGACGAGCGAGAGGAGCGCGACCGCCGCCCTCGCCGGGTCGAGCGGCTCCTCGGAGAGCGCGGGCGGGTGCTTCAGGCCGATCGCGAACCGCGTGATGGCCCACCAGATGAGCCAGTTCCAGGAGAGGAAGAAGCCCGCCGCGAGCAGCCCCGCCGACGCGACGCGGCTCCCGGCGTGCGCGAAGCGCCGGCCGAGGAGGGCGTAGAGGACGTGCCCGCCGTCGAGCTGGCCGAGCGGGATGAGGTTCAGCGTCGTGACGAGGAGCCCGAGCCATGCGGCGAAGGCGACCGGGTGGAGCGCCACGTCCACGCCCGCGGGGAGCGTCCCGTGGACGAGCCGCGCCGCCGCGACGGTGAGGAGGCTGTCGCCGAAGAACTGGGTGCCCGGCTCGCCGAGGAAGAGCGAACGCCCCTCGAGGAGCGCGCGCACCATGGCGTAGGGGGAGACGAGCGACGACCCCACCGGGCTCGCCGCGACCTCGTAGACCTGCGAGTGGGCGAGCCCCCACACGAGCAGGGGGAACGCCACGACGAGCCCCGCGATGGGACCCGCGGCGGCGATGTCGAGCGCCGCGCGCCGCGACGGGATCGCCGAGCGCATCCGGATGACGGCCCCGAGGGTCCCTGCGCCGAACGGCACCGGGATGAAGTACGGCAGCGTCGCGAACACCCCGTGGCGCCGCGCGACGAGGTAGTGGCCCATCTCGTGGGAGAAGAGGATCGCGACGAGCGAGGCCGCGAACGGGAGGCCGCCGCGCACCACGTTCGGCAGGGTCGGCGCCCGGCCCGCGAGCGGCGAGAGCTGGTAACCGGCCCAGAGCGTCGTCGCGACGGTCGCGAGGAAGAGGGCGACGTGGAGCGCGGGGAAGCGCCGCGGGCGCGCCTGCACGAGGACGTCGGGCATCGCCCCGAAAGCTAAGGGCGCCGCGGCGGCGGGGCACGCCGTTCGGCGGAGGTCAGCGCCCTCCCGCCCCCGGCGCGGCGAGCTCCTGCTTCGTCAGCTCGCGGAGCCCCGACCCGTCGACGGTCAGGAAGAAGAGCTCCTTCTCGGGGGTCCGCCGCGGCCCCATGGTGATGTCGCCGGTCGCGCCGTGGAACGCCTTCACCTGCGCGAGCCCGTCGCGCAGCGCGGCGCGCGTCGAGACCCGCGTCTCGACGAGCTGGCGCGCCATCCGCGCGGCGTCGTGGGCGGACGCCTCGAGGATCGTCGGCGTCTGGCCCGGGTACTTCTTGCCGTACGCCTCGACGAAGCGCTTCGTCTCCGGCCTCGCGGAGGCGGCGTGGAAGCCGTCGACGAGCACCGCGCAGCGCACGTGACGGCCGGGCCCGCCGGGCGACATGTCGAAGAGGGACGGGTCGTTCCAGCCGTTCGCGCCGAGCAGCTGCACGGGCGCGAGGTCGGTGCGGCCGGTCGTCTTCCTGATCTTCTCGACCTCCGCCGGCTCGCAGGTCTGGGTGACGACGTCCTCGACCGCGAGGGCGGGCGCGATGAGCCGGACGTTGCTCGCGAAGTCGGGGATGAAGATCGCCTCGAAGTCGGTGACCGGCGGGAGCTTCTCCCGCGCCTTCTCGAGCGCCTTGCGCCGGCGGAAGGGGTCCTTCTCCTTGAGCGCGATCTCCTTCTGCAGCTCCTGCCAGTCGGTGCGCTCGTCGAGGAAGTGCTTGCCGACCATGTCCTTCACGAGCGGGGTGAAGGTGGTCCGGTCCGCCGCGTACGTCTCCGCGCCGCGCACCTCGCCGCCGCGCGCCTCCACCTCGTCCCAGAAGGCGTTCGCGAGCTCGACCCCGTAGCTGATCGACGGGTACATGATCGCGAACCGCTTCAGGCCCCGGCGGCCCATCGCGAAGTCGGCGAGCGCGCGCGCCTGCGCCTTCGCGGTCAGCATGTTCTGGAAGACGTGGGGGCCCGCCTCGGTGATCCCCTCCTGCCGCGAGAGCGAGACGAACGGGAGCTGCAGCTCCTCCGCGGTCGCCGCCGCCCGCTCCGCCTCGGCGTTCGTGACGCCGCCGAGCACGACGATCGCGCCCTCCTCGAGCGCGAGCGCCTCGAGCGCCGAGGCCGCGCCGTCCGGCTCGCCGCGCGTGTCGCGCACCGCGAGGCGGATCGTCGAGCCCTCGAGCGCGAGGCCGACGCCCTGCAGGATGGCGTCGCCCCACCGCTTGTACGGGCCGGAGAGGGGCACCGCCACGCCGACGACGTTCGGCCGCACGAACGTGAGCTTCGAGATGCGGTCGACGAGCGCCCGCGCGTCGGCGGCGTAGGGGCCCTCCGGCCAGCGCTGGAACACCTCGCGCGCCGCCTCCTCCGCCCGCGGGTAGTCGCGCAGGTGGAGGTGGATCCGGGCGAGCTTCATCGCGAGCGGCTCCTGCACGGGCGCGTCCGCGGGGAGCTCCTCGCGGAGCCGCGCGACGTCGAGGAAGGGGAGCCGGTCCACCGCGTCGGCCGCCCGGCGGAGCACGCCGCCGCGCGCGTCGGGCGGCGAGACGCGGGCGAGCTCGGAGAGCCAGCGGACCGCCTCGGCGTCGGCGCCCACCGAGAGCGCGGCGTCCGCGGCCCGCGCCGCCGCCTCCGGCCGCGCCTCCGCCGGGAGCTTCGCGTACAGCGAGCCGAGCGTCGCGATCCCGTCGCGCTGCCGTCCGAGGTCGAGGTCGACGAGCGCGAGGAGGTACTTCGCCTCGACCGCGCGCGGGTAGAGCGGGTACTCGGTGAGCAGCGTCTGCAGGTCCTGCTGCGCGCGGGCGGGCTC
>JAHWYA010000482.1 GCA_020028115.1 Anaeromyxobacter sp. | reverse complement strand
GGGCGACGACTCAATTGAATCGGGGGGACACTCGGGCTCCACCCTCGCGCCCCCCCGAGCCCCCCGCTCGCTCCGGGGCAGCCTCTTCCGGCTGCCCCTGCGCTCGCCCCTGCGCTCGCCCGGGCGCTCGCCCGCCGTCCGCTCGCCCGTCAGCGCGAGCGGTCGAGGTACGCCTTCACGAGCTCGATCGGGAGCGGGAACACGATGGTCGAGTTCTTGTCGGAGGAGATCTCGACGAGCGTCTGCAGGTAGCGGAGCTGGAGCGCGCCCGGCGAGCGGCTGATGACGTCCGCCGCCTGCCCGAGCTTCTCCGCCGCCTGGTACTCGCCCTCCGCCGCGATGACCTTGGCCCGGCGCTCGCGCTCCGCCTCGGCCTGCTTCGCCATGGCGCGCCGCATCTCGTCGGGCAGGTCCACCTGCTTCACCTCGACCGCGGTCACCTTCACGCCCCAGGGCTCGGTGTGCCGGTCGATGATCTCCTGGAGCTGCCGGTTGATCTTGTCGCGCTGGCTGAGGAGGTCGTCGAGCTCCACCTGCCCGAGCACGGACCGGAGCGTCGTCTGCGCGAACTGGCTCGTCGCGAAGAGGAAGTCGGTCACCTGCAGGAAGGCGCGGTCCGCCTGCATCACGCGGAAGTAGATGACCGCGTTCACCTTCACGGAGACGTTGTCGCGGGTGATCACGTCCTGCGGCGGCACCTGCTCCGCGGTGATGCGCATGTCGATGATGATCATCCGCTCGACGAACGGGACGATCCAGCGCAGCCCCGCCGTCTTCACGCCCGAGAACCGGCCGAGGCGCAGCACCACGCCTTGCTCGTACTCGTTCACGATGCGGATGCCGGAGATGACCAGCAGGACGATGAGCGCGACGGGGATGAGCAGGCCGAGACCGACGATGGGCATGGAGTGCCTCCGGGCGACGTGACGTTCCGTTCTACCGCGGGTCCGGCGCGGCGACCACGGTCAGCGTGAGGCCGTCGACGCCGGCCACGCGGACACGCGCCCCCTTCGGGATCGGCTCCGCGCTCCGCGCCTGCCAGTACTCACCGTGAACGAAGACCGTCCCGGACGACGGCCCGACCTCCTCGAGCGCGACGCCGGCGGCGCCCACGAGGGCGGCGGCGCCGAGCTGCTGGGGCGCGTTGCGGATCGCCGCGACCTTCCAGGCCATGAACCCGAGGACGCCCGCGAGCACGATCGGGGTCGGCCAGACGATCCAGGGGGAGACGGTGAACGTCGCCGGGTCGAACTGGTAGTCCGGCGAGGCGCGATCGATGAAGAAGGCCGTGCCGAGCATGATGCAGATCGCCCCGCCGACGCCGGCGACCCCGTGCGCCGCGACGTAGCCCTCCGCGACCAGGAGCCCGACGCCCGCCACGATGAGCACCACGGCGCCGGCGTTCACGGGGATGACGCGCATGGCGAGGAACGCGAGGAGCAGGCACAGGGCGCCCACCGCGCCCGGGAAGATGATCCCGGGGTGGTAGAACTCGATCCCGATCCCCAGGGTCCCGAGCAGCATGAGGAGCGCGACGACGTTGGGGTCGGCGAGGAACGAGAGGAGCCGCTGGCGGACGGTCGGCTCGTGGGCGACGAGGGCCGCGTCCTTCGTCTTCACCGGGCGCCAGGCGCCGCCCGACTGGAGCTGCCTCCCGTCGGCGCGCTCGAGCGCCGCCCGGAGGTCCGGCGCGAGGAAGTCGACGACCTTCAGCCGCACCGCCTCCTCGCCGGTGACGGACACGCTCTCCCGCACCGCCTTCTCCGCCCAGTCGGCGTTCCGGCCGCGCTCCGACGCGATGGAGCGCACGAGCGCCACGGTGTCGTTCTCGACCTTCTTCGCCATGTCCTTCCCGGCCTCGTCGGCGACGTCCTTGCCGCCGAGCGTGACCGGGTGCGCCGCCCCGATGTTCGAGGCGGGGTGCATCGCCGCGACGTGCGCCGCCATCGTCACGAAGGCGCCCGCCGAGGCCGCGTGGGCACCGGCCGGCCCGACCCAGGCGACGATCGGCACCTCGCTCGCGAGCATGAGCTGGACGATCTCGCGGGTCGCGTCGAGGGCGCCGCCCGGCGTGTCGATGGTGATCGCGACGGCGTCGTACCGCTCGTCGCGCGCCCGGCGCAGGGCGGAGGCCAGGTACTCCGCGGTCCCGCCGGTGATCGGGCCCTTCACCTCGACGGAGAGGACGCGCGGCGGGCCGGCGCCGTCGGCGAGCCGTCCCGTGGGCGCGTCCGTGCCCGCGCCGAGCGCGCCGGCGGCGGCGAGGGCCAGCGCGACCGCCGCGAGCGTCCTGCGAACGTTCCGGACGAGCGGAGCCATCACGACCTCCTCGGCGGCGTCTTCCCGAGCTCCTTCATCACGAGCTGCAGGTCCTCCCACGCCTTCGCCTTCTCGTTCGGGCTCCGGAGGAGGTAGGCGGGGTGGAACGTCGGCATGAGCCTCACGCCCTCGTACTCGAGCCAGCGCCCGCGCAGCCGGCCGATCGGCGACGGGTCCCGGAGCAGCGTCTGGGCGGCGAACTTCCCGAGCGCGACGATGACCTTCGGCCTCACCGCCGCGATCTGCGCGCGCAGGAACGGCTCGCAGGCGTCGATCTCGTCGGGCTCCGGGTTCCGGTTCCCGGGCGGCCGGCACTTCACGACGTTCGCGATGTAGACGTCCTCGCGGTGGAAGCCCATCGCCTCGATCATCTTCGTGAGGAGCTGCCCGGCGCGCCCGACGAACGGCTCGCCCTGGAGGTCCTCGTCCTCGCCGGGACCCTCACCGACGAACATGAGCTCGGCCGAGGGAGCGCCGACGCCGAACACGAGCTTCGTGCGGCCCGCGCCGAGCTTGCAGCGCGTGCACTCGCCGAGGTCCCGCCGGACCGCGAGGAGGTCGGGCGAGCCGCAACCCCGGTCGGCCAGGGCGTACGGCCCCTCCGCGGCCACGCCGCCGGTGGCCC
>JAHWYA010000481.1 GCA_020028115.1 Anaeromyxobacter sp. | reverse complement strand
GCCGGCGCGGGCTCTGCGAGGCCAGGACGAGCCGGGGCGGCACGGTCTCGAGCCGAGGCGGGGCGCCGGCCGCGCGGCCTACTCGCCGCGCGCGTTCGCGGCCGCGGCGAGCAGCCCGGAGTTGGTCTCGATCTTCGCGTCGGCGCGGAGCGCCTTCAGCCACGCGCCCTGGACCTGCGACTCCTTCCGGTTCCGGAGGCGCGTCGCGACCGCCTCGCGCTGCGCGTCGAACGCCTTCGCGTCCGGCGACTCGCGGAGCTTCACGACCGCGACCACCGGGCCGGACGGCGTGTCGTAGATGCGGGGGAGGACCTGGCCGGCCTTGGCCGCGAACGCGTCCGCGAGCAGGCCCTGCGCCTCGCCGACCTTCGGCACGAACGGGCTCGAGCGGACGAACGGGCCGGTGTCCTCCGGGGCCGCGGTCTGCGTCCCGACCTTCACGGCGGCGAGGGGGCGCCCCGCCTTCGCGGCGTCGAGGGCCGCCTGCGCGCGCTCGCGCGCGAGCGCGGCCGCGCGGTCCTCGAGGAGCAGCTCGCGGGCGATGCCCTCGCGGGCCGCGTCGAGCGGGATCGTCTTCGCCGGGACCACGTCGTCGGCCTTCAGGAGGTGCCAGCCCGACGCGGAGCGGACCGGCTCCGAGACCTGCCCCTTCTCGAGCGCGAGCGCGGCCTTCGCGAACGCGTCGTCGAACAGCCCCTCGGAGACGAGCCCGAGCTCGCCCCCGCGGGCCTTCGTCGCGTCGTCCTCGGAGAGGGCCTGCGCGACCTTCGCGAAGTCCTCGCCCTTCGCGAGGCGCGCCTGCGCGTCGGAGATCCTCTTCTTCGCCGCCGTCTCGTCGCCGCCCTGCGCGACCTTCGCGAGGACGTGCCGGACGCGGACCTTCTTCTTCTGGTCGAAGCGGGCCGCGTTGTCCTGGTGGAACTTCGCGATGCGGGCCTCCTCCTTCGCGGCGAAGGCCTTCACCTCGTCGGGCGTGACCTTCACGGCCGCCTCGGCCGCCGCGAGGGGCACGCGGACGAACTGGAGCGACGCGCGGTCCGCCTCGCCCTCCCAGGCGTCGCGGACCTCCGCGTCCGAGATCTTCACGGTGGAGCGGACCGCGGCCATCATCTTCTGGTAGAGGAGGTCGTCCTTGAGCGCCGCCTCGAACTTGCCCGCCGACCCGTACATCGCGCGGGCGCTCTCCTCGTACAGGGCGAAGCTGAACCGCCCGCCGTCCTGGAACGCCGGGATGGCGTGGACCGCGGTCGTGAGCTCGTCCTTGCCGACGACGAGCCCGCGGCGGCGCGCCTCCTGGACGACGAGCTCGCGATCGACGATCTGGTCCATCGCCTGCGACGGGAGCCCGAGCTGGTCGGCGAGCTCGCGCGTGAAGGCGTCGCCCGCCTGCTGCTGGAAGAGCTGGTACAGCTGCCGGTACTGGCGCTCCCACTCGGAGGCCGGGATGGACTTCCCGTTGACCCGAGCGGCATATGCGGCCTGTCCGCCGCTGAACCCGCCGCCCCCCTTGGAGAGGGAGCCGGGTCCGAAGTTGATGGCGAAGACGACCACGATCCCGAGGACGATGAGCCAGGTGAACGTGCTCTTCGTATTCGCCCGGAGGATGTCGAGCATGAAGCGGAGCTCCGCGTTGTTGAAGGTTGGTACCCGAGGGGTCCCGGGCGCCGCGAAGTTGAACACCCTATTCAAAAAGCGTTAAAATGCAAGGGTTTTCCCCCCTCTCGGAGCTCCAGTGTTTGGCTTGATCAAGCGGTACCGCGAGCTGCTCCTCGTCGCGGTGCTGCTCCTCGTTCCCCTCGGGGTGTTCTTCGCCCACGCGAAGCGTGCGAGCGAGCGTTCCCGCTTCGATCGCGCCGTGGTGTGGCTCGCGACGCCCGTCGAGAAGGTCGTCGCGTGGGGCGTGACGGGCTTCGTCCGCGGCTGGAACGGGTACGTGGCGCTGCGCGGGTCTCACGAGCGCGCGAACGCCCTCACCGGCCGGGTCGTCGCCCTCGAGCTCGAGCGCCAGCAGCTCCTCTCCGCGCGCGGGGAGGCGGAGCGGCTCCAGCGGCTCCTCTCCTTCGCGGAGCTCTCCGGCGAGCGGCGCTACCTCGGCGCGCGCGTCATCGGGATCCGGCTCGGCACCGTCGGCCGCCAGCTGCTCACGGTCGATCGCGGCAGCGACGACGGCGTCGCGCCGATGATGCCGGTCGTCGTCGCCGAGGGCGTCGTCGGGCGCGTCCACGCCGTCGCGGGGCGGACCGCCGACGTGCTCGTGCTCACCGACCTCAACAGCTCCATCGCGGTGCGGGTCGAGCGCACCCGCGCGCGCGCGAACGTCCGCGGGATGGGCAAGCCCGACCTCGCCCGGCTCGACTACGCGCTCCGCACGGAGGACGTCATCGAGGGCGATCCGCTCGTCACCTCCGGGACGGACGGCGTCTACCCGCGCGGGCTCCCGGTCGGGAAGGTGACCCAGCTCGACCGGCGGCAGCACGGGCTGTTCCAGGACGCGCGCGTCGTGCCGGCGGTCGACGTGACGCGCCTCGAGGAGGTGCTCGTGCTCACCTCCTGGGAGCGGCCGGCGGAGATCCAGCCGGCGGCGTACGCGCCGGTGAAGGGGCCGTGAAGCCGCTCGCGCACGTCGTGTTCGCGCTGCTCCTCGCGGCGCTCCAGGCGGCGGTCCTTCGCTGGATCGGGGGCGGCTCGTTCTCGCTCGCGCTCCTCGCGTGCTGCATCGTCTGGGCGGGGCTCCACGGCGGGAACGTCGACGGGTCGATCGCCGCGGCCGGGATCGGGTACGTCCTCGACCTCGTCGCGGGGACGCCCAAGGGGCTCATGACCTTCCTCGCGGTCGCGCTCTTCCTCGTCGTGCGCGCCGCCGCGGCCGCCGTCGACCTCCGCGGGCGCGCGGGGTTCGCGCTCCTGTCGGGGCTCGGGGCGCTCTTCCTCTCCATCGGCGCGACG
>JAHWYA010000480.1 GCA_020028115.1 Anaeromyxobacter sp. | reverse complement strand
GCCTCGAGACCCTCGGGCGGCCGCCCGGCGGGTTCACCCTGCCCGCGCGCGTCGTCGCGGTACGCGCGCGCACCCCGTAGCGGACGCGCTACGGCGCGGCGAGCCGCTCCAGCGCCGCCGAGATCCCGCCCTTGCGGAAGGGCACGCCCGCCGCGCCGAGCCCCATCTCCACGCCGGCGAGGGTGCCCGCGAGCATGAGGTCGTTGAAGTCGCCGAGGTGGCCGATCCGGAAGATCCGGCCCTTCAGCTTCCCGAGCCCGGTGCCGAGCGAGAGATCGAACCGGTCGAGGACGAGCTTGCGGAGCACGTCGGCGTCGTGGCCGGCCGGGGCGAACACCGCCGTCACGCACGCGCTGTACTCGCGCGGATCGGTCCCCACGAGCTCGAGCCCCCACCCCTTCACCGCCGCGCGAGCCGCCTCGCCGTGGCGCGCGTGGCGCGCGAAGACCGCGTCGAGCCCCTGCTCGTTCAGCATCCCGAGCGCCTCGCGCAGGCCGTAGAGGAGGTTCGTGGACGGGGTGTAGGGGAAGTAGCCGGACGCGTTGTCCCGCAGCATCGGCGCCCAGTCCCAGAACGAGCGCGGCAGCTTCGCCGTCTTCGACGCGGCGATCGCCTTCGGCCCGACCGCGGTGAAGGAGATGCCGGGCGGGAGCATGAGCCCCTTCTGCGAGGCGCTCACCGCCACGTCCACCCCCCACTCGTCGTGGCGGTAGTCGATGCACGCGAGCGACGAGACCGTGTCCACCATGAAGAGCGCGGGGTGGCGCGCGGCGTCGATCGCCTTGCGAACCTCCGGGATGCGGCTCGCGACGCCCGTCGAGGTCTCGTTGTGGACGACCGCGACCACCTTGATGGCGTGGGCCTTGTCCTCCGCGAGCTTCGCCTCGACGACCTTGGGGTCGACGCCGGTCCGCCAGTCGCCGGGGACGTAGTCCACCGAGAGGCCGAAGCGAACCGCGACCTCCTTCCACAGCGTCGAGAAGTGGCCGGTCTCGAACATGAGGATGCGGTCGCCGGGGGAGAGCGTGTTCACGAGCGCCGCCTCCCACGCCCCCGTGCCCGACCCCGGGTAGACGATCACCGAGCCCGCGGTCTTGAAGACCGGCTTGAGCCCCTCGAGGATCTCCTTCCCGAGCCGGCCGAACTCCGGGCCACGGTGGTCGATCGTCGGCTGCGCCATCGCCCGCAGGATCCGGTCGGGGACGTTCGTGGGGCCGGGGATCTGGAGGAAGTGCCGACCGCTCTTCGCGACCATTGAGCCTCCCGCTGGCGCGCGACGCGCCGCGTTTCGCCCGTGAAGCTAGCGCGGAACGCGAAGACGCCGCAACGCGCTCGGCGGCGAGAGGGTACCGGGGCGGGGGCCGGTGCGGGTTCCGCACGCGGCGTATTGACACGGGCGTACACCGAGGGCAAAGCTGCCGGGTCGTGTGACGTGATCCAGCGTCGTTCGATCGCTCGTGGAGGCCGACCGTGGCCGGGACAGCGAAGGCGGACGCTCCGAGCCCCTCGGCGGGGCGCCCCAGGCGCCCCGGCGATCCGCACCTCGCCGCGCGGCTCCGGCGCGAGCTCGAGGGCGAGGTCCTCTTCGACGCCTTCTCGCGCGGCCGCTACAGCACCGACGCGTCCATCTACCAGGTCGAGCCGATCGGCGTCGTCGTCCCCCGCCACGAGCAGGACCTCGTCGCCGCCGTGCAGATCGCCGCGGACGAGGGCGTCCCGCTCCTGCCGCGCGGCGGCGCGACCTCGCAGTCCGGGCAGGCGGTCGGCGCGGCGCTCGTGCTCGACTTCACGAAGTACCTCGCGGGGGTGATCTCGGTCGACGCCGAGCGGCGCACCGCGATCGTTCAGCCCGGGATCGTCCTCGACCAGCTGAACGCCAGGCTGAAGCCGACCGGGCTCTTCTTCCCGGTCGACGTCTCCACGTCCGCGATGGCGACCATCGGCGGGATGGCCGGGAACAACAGCTGCGGGACCCGCTCCCTGCGCTACGGCAACATGGTCCACAACGTCCGAGCGATCGACGCGCTGCTCGCCGATGGCACGCCCGCGCGGCTCGACGACACGGGCGACGCGGCGCCGCGTCCGCTCGTCGACGCGCTCCGGGCGATCCACCGGCGAGAGGCGGAGGAGATCGCGGCGCGGTACCCGAAGATCCAGCGGCGCGTCAGCGGCTACAACCTCGACGCGCTCGGCGGCGAGCACCCGAACCTGACGCGGCTCGTGGTGGGCTCCGAGGGCACGCTCGCCGTGTTCCGGCGGATCGAGCTCGCGCTGCAACCGCTCCCGCGCCACAAGGTGCTCGGGATCTGCCACTTCCCCACCTTCCGCAAGTCGATGGAGTCGACGCCGGCGATCGTCGGGCTCCGGCCGACCGCCGTCGAGCTCGTCGACCGGACGATGATCGAGCTCGGCCGCGAGATCCCGGCGTTCCGCGCGGTGCTCGACGAGTTCGTCCGGGGAGACCCCGACGCGCTGCTGTTCGTCGAGTTCGCGGGCGACGAACGGGACGCGCTCGCGGCGGACCTCCGGCGGCTCGGCGAGCTCATGGGCGACCTCGGGCTGCCGGGCGCGGTCGTGGAGGCGCTCGAGCCCGCCTTCCAGTCGCGCGTGTGGGAGGTCCGCAAGGCGGGCCTGAACATCATGATGTCCATGAAGGGCGACGGGAAGCCCGTCTCCTTCATCGAGGACTCGGCGGTCCCGCTGCCGCACCTCGCCGAGTACACCGAGCGCCTCACGGCGCTCTTCGAGCGCCACGGGACGAAGGGGACCTGGTACGCCCACGCGTCGGAGGGCTGCCTCCACGTCCGCCCGGTGCTGAACCTCAAGCTCGAGCTCGACGTCCGGAAGATGCGCGCCATCGCGGAGGAGGCCTTCGCGATCGTCCGCGAGTACAAGGGCTCGCACTCGGGCGAGCACGGCGACGGCCTCGTCCGCTCCGAGTTCAAC
>JAHWYA010000479.1 GCA_020028115.1 Anaeromyxobacter sp. | reverse complement strand
CGCGAGCCGCTCGAGCGCGGCGGCGGCGGCGGCGGCGGCCTCGGGCGTCGAGGCGGGATCGCGCAGCGTCGCGGCGGCGCGCAGCATCGCGTCGCGATCGACGGCCTCCCGGTCACGGAGCGCGTCCACCATCGTCTCCACGGCGTCGGCGAGGTCGACGAGCAGGTCGTGGTTCCGGAGCGCGCGCGGCCGCGAGAGGTTCCCCTCCCCTACCTGCACGCACGTCCGGCGGATGACGAACGCGGGGCCCGCGATCCGGTGCGTGATCACCACGGAGGCGCCGAGGAGGCACACGAGGACGGCGACGAGGATCATCGAGACCTGGACGATCCGCCAGCGGTCCTCCGTCGCCAGGGCGGCGGCCACCTCGGGGGCGGCGAGCGCGACCACCTCGCTCGTCTCGCGGTACGCGGTCCACAGGTGCCAGCCGAGCCCGACCGAGAGCGCGACCGCGCACGCGAGCAGGTAGCTCGCGAGCTTCAGCTGCAGGCCGGTGTCGAGCAGGTAGTTACGGATCTTCCGCTTCGGCAGCCGCTGGTCGCCCGTGTCCGGCGCGGGCGTCGCGGCGGGCTCTGGCGCGGGGGCGGGGGCCCGGGAGGCGGGGGCGGGTTCCATGGAACCCTCCTTTTACCGCTCTCCGAGCTTTGCTGCGAGATCCTCGCAGAGCGTCTTGGCCGCCGCCTCGAGCGCCTTCGCGGAGTAGGTCCCGAGCTTCCCCTCCGGGATGGCCCCCGAGGCGGAGAGCCGGGCCCCGCTCTCGAGCATCGCCGCCATCCGGCCGTCGTCGTCCACAGCGACGAGCGACGCCTTGACGGCGATGACGGTCTTCCCGGCCCTCGAGTCCACGTCGACCTTGAGGACCGAGGGCTTGAGCCGCATGCCGCCGCGGTCGACCACCGCGTAGCCGCGCTCCTTGAGCTCCGCCGAGATGGCGCGGCGGAGCGCCTCGCGCGCCGCCGTCCCGCCCGTCCCCTGCGTGTCGGCGATGGAGAACGCGATCGGGCCGAGCTCCTGGATGGCCTTCTGCGCCGCCCTGCGGACGGAGGCGTCCGGGTCGGACTCCGCCGCGGCGCGAAGGGTCGGCCGCGCGGAGCGGTCGCGGATCCTTCCGAGCGCGGCCACCGCGGCGAGGCGGACCGCCGCCGCGTCGTCGACCGCCACCGCCTCGCGCAGCGCGGGGACGGCGTCGACCGCGTTCCGCTGGCCGAGCACCACGGCGGCCTGCGTCCGGACCTTCAGCGAGGAGTCCTGGCGGAGGGCGCGGATCGCGCCCTCGTTCTGGCTCTCCGCCTGGGAGGCGAGCGGCGCGGCGAGGAGGAGGAGGAGGACGGCGGAACGTCGGCCCATGCGTGAAGGCAGCTTAGCCGCACCGCCGGCGTTTCGGTTGCTCCACGTCACGCGTTCGCCCGCACACCTCGTCTCACACGACCCGAGGTCCGACCGAGCGCGGCCCGCCGGCGAGCGCGCGGAACGCGGCGTGCAGACGCCGCGTCACCGGCCCGGGGCGTCCACCGCCGACCGGGTGCGGCCCGAGGCGGGTCACCGGGACGATCTCGCGCACGGTGGAGGTGATGAAGACCTCGTCCGCGGCCTCGAGGTCCTCCGGGCGCAGGGGGACCTCCTCGGCGCGGACCCCCTCGCTCCGCGCGAGCCGGAGCACGACCCCGCGCGTCACGCCCTCGAGGATCCCCGCGCCGAGCGGCGGCGTCCGGACGGTGCCCCCGGCGACCGCGAACACGTTCGACGACGAGCCCTCGGTCACGAAGCCTGCGCCGTCGAGGAGGAGCGCCTCGTGGGCGCCCGCCTCCCGCGCCTCGCGCACCGCGAGCACGTTCGGCAGGTGGGCGCCGGTCTTGGCCGAGGGATCGATCGCGGCCGGCGGCGCGCGGCGGACGCCGACGATCGCGGCGGCGACGCCGTCGCGGTAGGCCGCGGCGGGAGGGCCGGCGAGCGGCTGGACGAGGACGAGCGCGACCGGGTTCACCGCGAGCGCGGGGTCGAGGCCGATCTCCCCCGCGCCGCGCGTCATCACCACCCGCACGTACCGCTCGCCGGCGTTCCACGGCGCCGCCGCCGGATCCCGCGAGTCGCCGCCGCGCGCCGCCTCGAGCGTGCGCGCGATCTCGCGCGCCGTCCGCGCCGCGTCCCATTTCGGCACGAGCCCGATCCGGTCCGCCGAGTGGCGCAGCCGCGCGAGGTGCGCCTCCTCCTCGAAGGGGCGACCGCCGTACGTGCGGACGACCTCGTAGACGCTGTCGCCGTACAGGAACCCACGATCGAAGATCGAGACCTTCGCCTGGGCGGGAGGGACGAGGTCGCCGTCGAGGTTCACCACGGTCGGCATGAGGCGACGATAACCCCTCCTCCCCCGGCGCGCGCGGCGGCGAGCGCGCGCGGGCCGCGGGGGGCCCCGGCCGGTCCGGCGATCACGAGATCCCCGAGTGATCCCGGCGGTTTTCTTGACCCGGGGATCCCGGGTGATATCTCCGGGACACGAATGGAAGCGTCGATCGAGTGCACGCACTGCGGAGTCGTGATGACCTCCTGGTCCGCCCCCGGGAGCACGATCCGCTACTACCAGTGCCCGTTCTGCGCCCGGACCCACAGCTCCCTGTACGGCGAGGTGTTCCGCCGCCGCGCCGGAGCCCGGGTCGTCGATCCGCCGCCGCGCGCCGCGCGCGCGACCGAGATCCCGATGACCTCGCAGGACGACGCGCGCTGGGCGCGGGTGAAGACCACGGCGGCACGCTGGTTCGCGCGGCTCGAGGCGGACGAGCGCCGCTGCGCGACGCGCCGTCCCGACCCGCCGCCCCGCGCCGCGAGCCGGGAGGACATCCCCGAGGTGGACCCGGCGGACGTCGTCCTCATCGCGCCGGCGGCGGGGCGGAAGCGGTAGCTCGCGCGGCGGCGCGCCTCAGAAGTCGACGTTGAGCTGGAACGCCGCCCGCTCCTGCC
>JAHWYA010000478.1 GCA_020028115.1 Anaeromyxobacter sp. | reverse complement strand
TCGTCGGCGGCCTTCGTCCGCCTCGGCGCGGTCCGCGGGGGCCGGATGGTGGCGCTCCGCCCGGCGAGCGAGAAGCTCCGCGCCCGCGCGGTCCGGAACGTCGCCGCGCTCGGAGACGTCGGCGCCGCCGCCGCGCGCCGGTTACTCTCCGCGGCGGGGTGGGACGTCGCCCGCGCGCTGGCGGCGGCGCTGGGTCAGCGTGGCGAGCGCAGGGGCAGCCGGAAGAGGCTGCCCGGGAGCGAGGAGATCACGTGAAGGAAGGCCGGGAGCGGGCGCTCGGGCGCCAGGAGCTGGACGCGGCGCGCGCGGCGCTCTCTCGCGCGCGCGGGCGCCAGCGGCTCGATCTCATCCTCGACTCCCCGAACCCGCAGGCGGTGGTGCGCGCGCTGCCCGCGGACGAGCTCTACCTCGCCATCCGGGACATCGGCCTCGGCGACGCGGCGGTCCTCGTCCAGCTCGCCTCCGCCGAGCAGTTCAAGGTCTTCGTCGACCTCGACGCCTGGAGCGGCGACGCCCTCGACCCGCGCAAGGCGCTCCCCTGGCTCCGCGCGGCCCGCGCCGGCTCGCACCTCGACCCCAGGGCCGCCGCGCGGTGGGCGCGCAAGCTCGCGACGCTCGATCGCGAGGTGCTCTACCTCGTCCTGCGCTCGACGGTGCGCCTCCACGATCTCGAGCAGGACCCCGACCCCGAGATCCAGTCCGACCGCTTCATGCGGTCGCCGGAGGGGAAGTTCATCGTCGAGTTCCTCGTCGACGGCACCGAGTACCTCGCCGTCCGCGGGCTCCTCGACGACCTGTACGCGGAGGACCCGTTCCTCGCGGCCCGCCTGCTCTCGGCGGTCCGGTGGGACCTCCCGAGCGAGCTCCAGGAGGAGGCGCTGCGCTGGCGCGCGGGCCGGCTCTCGGACCTCGGCCATCCCACGCTCGAGGAGGCGCTCTCGTGGTTCGCGCGGCCGCCGAAGGCGCCCGCCCATCATCACGCCGAGCCGCCGGCGCGGCCGCCCGGGTTCTTCCTCGCGACGCTCGAGCGCGGCTCGGTCCTCGACCGCGCGTTCGCGGCGCTCGCGCCCGAGGACAAGGACGCGGTCGAGGCGCAGATCGTCGCCGCGGCGAACGCGATCGTCGTCGCCGACGCGGTCGATCCCGCCGATCTCGACGCGGTCCGCGCCGCGTTCGAGTCCGCCCGCGGATACCTCGACCTCGGCCTCGACGGGCTCTCCGGCGGCGACGACGCCCGCGCGGCCGAGGCCCTCGCCACGACGCCGGTGAAGCGGGTCTTCCAGGAGGGCTTCGTGCGCGTGCTCGAGCTCGCCTGGCGTGCCCGCGACCTCCGCAAGCGCGCGGGCGAGGAGGCGCGCTTCGGAGCCCCCATCGACGAGGCCCTCGCCGCGCTCGCCGGGAAGCGCCCCCGCTACTTCCCCGGCGTCGAGGCGCCCGAGGCCGAGTGGGGGACCATCGCGGCGGCGGCCCATACGCCGCGCCACTTCCGGACGCCGGACGACCTCGCCCGCACCGCGGCGGCCCTCGATCGGGCCGAGCAGCGGCTCGGCAAAAGGTCGTCTTGACGCAGCGGCGCCGCCGTCGTTAGGTGCCCTCACCCCGTGGAGCGGGACGCCCCGCCCGAGGAGGACCCATGGCCCGCACGATGAACTTCAACGCCGGCCCGGCCGCGCTGCCGCTCGCCGCACTCGAGCGCGCGAGGCAGGAGCTCACCGACTTCGCCGGGAGCGGCATGTCGGTCATGGAGCACAGCCACCGCGGCAAGGACTACGAGAAGGTCCACGACGAGGCGATCGCGCTGCTGCGCGAGCTCCTCGACGTCCGCGACACGCACGAGGTGCTCTTCCTCCAGGGCGGCGCTTCCCAGATGTTCGCGCAGATCCCGATGAACCTCCTCGAGGAGGGCTCGGTCGCGGACTACGTCGTGACCGGAGCGTGGGGCGAGAAGGCGCTCTCGGAGGCGAAGGCCGTCGCGAAGCTCTTCGACGCGGACGTCCACCTCGCCTGCTCGACCGGGACCGGCGACGGCAAGGAGAAGTCGTACGTCCGCGCGCCGCTGCCGTCCGAGGTGAACGTGACGCCGCGCGCGGCCTACCTCCACGTCACCTCGAACGAGACGATCCACGGCGTCGAGTTCGAGGCGGACGCCGCCCGTCCCTTCCCGCAGGGCGGCGGCGTGCCGCTCGTCGTGGACATGTCGAGCGACTTCCTGTGGAAGAAGCTCGACGTCTCCCGGTTCGGGCTCGTCTACGCCGGCGCGCAGAAGAACATCGGCCCGTCGGGGATCGTCGTCGCGATCGTCTCGAAGGAGCTCGTCGCGAAGGGGCGCAAGGACATCCCGAAGATCTTCCAGCTCCGGACGCACGCCGAGAACAAGTCGCTCTACAACACGCCACCCACGTTCGGCGTGTACATGGTGCGGAACGTCCTCGCGTGGCTGAAGGAGCAGGGCGGGCTCCCGGCGATGGAGGCGCGCAACCGCCAGAAGGCGGCGAAGCTGTACTCCGTCATCGACGCGAACACCGGCTTCTTCCGCTGCCCGGTCGAGAAGCAGATCCGCTCGGTCATGAACGTCGTCTTCCGGCTGCCGTCCGAGCAGCAGGAGGAGGCGCTCGTCGCCGAGGCGAAGAAGCGCGGGATGGTGGGTCTCAAGGGCCACCGCTCCGTCGGCGGGATCCGCGTCTCGACCTACAACGCGGTCGAGCCCGCCTGGGTCGACGCGCTCTGCGAGCTCATGCAGGAGTTCGCGAAGCGCGGCTAGCTCCCGCGCCGGCCTACCGTCCGTTCGCGGCGTCCTCGATGAAGGTCGCCTCGCGCGCCCAGCGGAGCGTCTGGTCGAGCTGCTCCGTGAACCGGACGCCCCGCTCCCAAAAGCGACGGAGCACGTGGCCGAGCTCCTCCAGCGACTCCACCGCGCGCGTCGCGAGGTTCGAGGAGGGGCAGATCTCGAGGACGATCCCGCGCTCGCGCAGGAGGTCCATCACCCGCTCGTCCTGCGCGGCCCGGATCCCGTGGCCGATCCGGTGCGGCTCGAGCTCCTCGACCACCGCCCGGACCCCCTCCGCGCCGGTCCCGTGGGTCTCGCCGGTGTGGACGGTGGTCTTGAGCCCGGCGGCGCGGGCCGAGGCGAAGAGGTCGCGGTAGCGCTTCACCTCCGCCGGGCGCAGCTCGAGCGCGTTCTTCTCGGTCCCCGCGAGGTCGATCCCGACCACGCCGCGGCGCCGGTAGCGGGCCGCCTTCTCCACCAGGATCTCGTTCAGCCCGTGGTCGAACTCGCGGGCGAGGCAGAAGACGAGCCCGGCGCGGACGCCGTACTCGAGCACGGCGCGGTCCATGCCCCGCAGCGCCGCGTGGATGATGTGGTCGAGGTCGCGCTCGCCGCCGACGTTCCGCTTCATCGGGTTGAAGCGCAGCTCGATGAGCGAGACGCGGGACGAGCGGTACTCCTTGCCGATGATCTCGTAGACGGCGCGCTCCATCGCCTGCGGCGAGGACTGGATCTTCTCGGTCCACTGGTGGAGCACCGCCAGGTACTCGTCGAGCGAGCGCACCTTGCCAGGGCGCGCCGAGACGAGCTCCTTGAACTCCCAGTAGTCGGAGACCGGGAGCTTGAGGCCCTGGTCGTGGGCGATGGACCAGAGCACGTGCGGGGCGACCGCGCCCCCGACGTGGATGTGCAGATCGACGAGGTCGCGCGGCATGCGGGCGCCGCGCTACGACGACTGCGCCTCGTCCGGCGCCGCGTTCGCCGCGACGCCGAGGCCGAGCCCGCACTCCGGGCACTCCGCCGCGCTCTTCTGGAGGACGAAGCGGTGGCCACAGGCCGGGCACGCCACCTCGCCGCCCGCATCGAGGTCGATCCCCTGCTGGCCCCGCGCCGCGGCGGCGGCCGCGTCGGGATCCCGGAGGAGCTCCGCCCAGTCCTTCTTCAGCAGCTCGACCGCGCGCGCCGTCTCCTCGGCGGGGACGTAGAGGTTCCAGAGCGGCCGGAGCTTCTCCTCCGGCTTCCCGGGCGGGACCTTCTCCATCTCGGGCCCCAGGCCCTCGACCTCGAGGAGGCCCATCATCTCGCGGACCTCCGGGTACCCCGAGCGCGTGAGGAGCTTCAGCCCCTCGGCGTCGGCGTCGCAGGTCACGCAGCGCCCCTCGTCGTCGAGCGGCGTCGCACGGCAGGTCTCGCACAGTCCGGGCATCGCGTCCTCCAGGCGCCCCGCGGAGCGCCCCCCGATGATAGCCCGGGTGGAGGGCGTACGCCCCGGCGTCAGCGCACCGAGGCGGGGTGCGACGGCAGCGCGCGAGCCGCCCGGACGGGGGCCTCGTGCGCCGAGACCAGCGCGACGTGATGCTCCGCGGCCACGGGCGCGGGCGCGGGCGGGGCCCGCCGGGGCGAGGTGGTGAGCACCGCGACGGCGAGCAGGGCGGGCGCGAAGAGGAAGCGGTAGAGGACCACGGCGGACCTCGGACGGCGAGGGAGGGAGAGGCTGCTGCCCGAGCGGTATCCACTCGCCGGCCGGGCGCCAAGCGGCCACGGATGGGGGACACGCCGTGGGAGCCATGGTGTAAACTCCGCGCCCCATGATCATCGACGGCAAGCAGATCGCGGCGAAGGTCCGCGGCGAGGTGGCGCAGGGGGTCAAGGACCTGCTGGCAAAGGGAATCCAGCCGGGCCTCACGGTCGTGCGCGTCGGAGAAGATCCCGCGTCCGCCATCTACGTCCGCGGGAAGCGGAAGGACTGCGAGGAGGTCGGGATCCGCTCCGACGAGCACCACCTCCCCGCGACGACCACGCAGGCCGAGCTCATGGCGCTCGTCGCGAAGCTCAACGCGGACCCGAAGGTCCACGGGATCCTGGTCCAGCTCCCGCTGCCGAAGCAGCTCGACGAGCGGCAGGTGCTCGACGCGATCGATCCGCGCAAGGACGCGGACGGCTTCCACCCGTTCAACGTCGGCGCCCTCTCGATCGGCATCCCGGGCACGCCGCGCCCCTGCACGCCCGCGGGCGTCATGCGCATGCTCGACGAGGCGAAGGTCGATCCGAAGGGGAAGCGCGCGCTCGTGGTCGGCCGGTCGAACATCGTCGGCAAGCCGATGGCGGCCATGCTGCTCGAGCGGCACGCCACCGTGTCGATCGCCCACTCCCGGACGGCGGACCTCGCCGCCGAGGTGGGCCGCGCGGACATCGTGGTCGCCGCGATCGGCAAGGCGGAGCTCGTGAAGGGCGCCTGGATCAAGGACGGCGCCGTCGTCGTCGACGTCGGCATGAACCGGCTCGACGACGGGCGGCTCGTGGGCGACGTGGAGTACTCCGCCGCCGCGAAGCGCGCCTCGGCGATCACCCCCGTGCCGGGCGGCGTCGGCCCGATGACCCGGGCGATGCTCCTCGTCAACACCATCGAGCTCGCGCGGCGCGCCGCGCGCTGACGCAGCGCCGCGAGGGGCGCCGCGGCCTCCAACTTGCCCGGCGGATCCGCGACGGCGGTGCTAGAATCCGCGGGCCCGAACCCCGAGAGCGCCCCATGGCCCAGCGAACGCCTCTCTACGAAACCCACGTGCGGGCCGGCGCTCGGCTGGTGGAGTTCGCCGGCTGGGAGATGCCGGTCCAGTACACCGGGATCCTCGCCGAGCACGAGACGGTGCGGACCCGCGCCGGCCTGTTCGACGTCTCGCACATGGGC
>JAHWYA010000477.1 GCA_020028115.1 Anaeromyxobacter sp. | reverse complement strand
CCCCCCGCGCGCGCACGCGGCCATCGAGGACCGGAGCGGCCCCATCCTCGCGGTGGACGGCCGCGGCGGCTTCGGCCAGCTCGTCGGCCGCGAGGGGATCGCCGCGGGCATGGCGCGGGCCGCCTCGCTCGGGCTCGCCGCGGTCGCGCTCCGCAACGCCTTCCACGTCGGGCGGATCGGCAGCTACGCCGAGCAGGCCGCGCGGGGCGGGCTCGTCTCCGTCCACTTCGTGAACGTGGTCGGCCACGCGCCGCTCGTCGCGCCGTTCCGCGGGAGCGACCGGCGCTTCATGACGAACCCGTTCTGCACGGGCGTCCCCGGGCCGGGCGGCGAGCCGGCCGTGCTCCTCGACTTCGCGACGAGCCGCGTCGCGCTCGGCAAGGTCCGCGAGGCGCGCGCGCGGGGGGACCAGCTGCCGGAGGGCTGCCTCATCGACGCGAAGGGACGGCCGGCGACCGAGCCGGGCGCGCTCCTCGACCCGCCGCAGGGTGCGCTCCTGCCGTTCGGCGAGCACAAGGGGTCCGGCCTCGCCCTCGTCTGCGAGCTCCTCGGCGGCGCGCTCACCGGCGGCGGCATCCTGTCGAAGGTGCCGTTCCAGGAGGGGCTCATCGGGAACAACATGCTCTCGATCCTCCTCGACCCGGCGAGGTTCCCGGGCGGCGCCGGGCTCGCCGCCGACGTCGCGGCGACCGTCGCGCACGTGAAGGCGTCGCCGCCCGCGGATCCGGCGCTGCCGGTGCTCGTGGCGGGCGAGCCCGAGCGGGCGACCCGCGCGGCGCGCATCGCGAAGGGCATCCCGGTCGCGGCGGGCACGTGGGACGACCTCGTCGCGGAGGCGAAGAACGTCGGGGTGGAGGTGCGAGCCTAAATGCGCCCGACCCGCCGCAGCTTCTGGCGCAGCTCGAGCACGATCTCGCCCGCCTTGAACACGCGGACGGTGCCGGTCGTCTGGGACACCGTGATCGCGATGCACTTCGACTCGGCGGAGATGGACGCGGCGGCGCTGTGGCGCGCGCCGAGCCCCATCGGCAGCTTCACGTCGCGGGACATCGTGAGGAGGTAGCGGCCCGCGGAGAGCACGACGCCGTCCTCGCGGATGACGAAGGCGCCGTCGAGCGCGGAGAAGGTCTTGATGGCGTCGCCGATCGGCGGGTCGAGCGCGTTCCGCTCCGCCTCGCTGATCCCCTGGAACGGGTTGAGCGTGAGCTGCCGGCTGCGCTCCATGACCGAGGTCGCGTCGCCGACCACGATGATGGTGCCGACCGCGTGGCCCTCGTACCCCTCGGCGCCGATCTCCATCGCGGTGTGGATGAGGCTCTCGACGACCTGCGACGAGAACTCGGAGGGGAGGCCGAGCGTGTCGACCCGGATCTTCTCCTCCGGGTCCTCCGAGCCGATGTCCACCTTCACGAGCGTGTCCATCACGCGGTCGTCGCCGGGACCGGTGAGGGCGAGGACGGTGTCGCCGTTCCGGACCAGCCCCGCGGCCTGCGCCGCGACGACCGCGACCTTGATCTTCTCGATGCGCGTGTAGTCGTACGGCGGGATGAGGACCGCGAGGTACTTCTTCGCCCTGAGCTGGTTCGCGAGCCCTTCGGCGGTGACCGCGTAGACGAGCTTCTTCTTGATCGGCCGCCCACGGACCTCGGCGGGCGAGAGGGGGTGGTCCGAGACGAGGAGGAGCCGGTCCACGTCCGACCGGCCGGTCAGGACGAGGGCGCCGCGCAGGAACTCACGGTCGAACTTTCCCTCTGGCATGGGGCGAAGTCTGCTGTGGGCACGCGGGCGAGTAAAGCTTTCGTGTCGCTGGGTTATGCGGGGCCGGCGTCCGGCGGCTCGCCTTGACACGGGGGGCGGCAGCGGACTAGGTTCTCCGCTCTTTTTCGCCCGCCCCCGCCGGGGCACGACGAGGTGGTCGCTTGAACAAGAAGGACCTGAAGCGGTTCAAGACGATGCTCGAGGAGTCGAAGCGCCAGCTCCTCCTCTCCGCGAAGAAGACGCTCACGGAGGAGTCGAGCTTCGACACTGACGACCTACCGGACGAGATCGACCTCGCCTCGAGCGAGTACACGCAGTCGATGATCTTCCGGCTGCGCGACCGCGAGAAGTTCCTCCTCGCGAAGATCGACAAGGCGCTCGCTCGCATCGAGAGCGGCACCTTCGGCATCTGCGAGAAGTGCGAGGAGGAGATCTCCCCCAAGCGCCTCGAGGCGCGCCCGGTCACGACCCTCTGCATCCGCTGCAAGGAAGAGCAGGAGCAGAAGGAGAAGTCTTTCGGGTAGGCCCTCCGGGCCGGCCTCAGTCGACCCGCAGCAGCTGCGAGCCCACGAGGAGCTGGTCGCCGATCGCCAGATCGGTCGCCTCGCCGATCTTCACGTAGGTCCCGTTCGAGCTGCCCACGTCGGAGAGGGTGACGCCGCCGGTCCCCACGTCGAGCCGCGCGTGGCGTGCCGACACGTACCGGTCGCCGGGGAACGTCACCTCGCCCGCCTCCCGGCCGAGGAGGTTCTCGCCCTCCCGCAGCGGGAAGATCTCGCCGAGGCCCCCGCCCTCGAGGAGCTGCGAGAGGCGGAAGCGGTAGCCCGGATCCTTCGTGCCCCACGGCCGGACGCCGCCGTCGCCGCCGTGCGCCGGGCGCGGGAGCGGCTCCAGCCGGAGGTGCTGGCGCCCGACGCGGAGCTCGTCGCCGACGGCGAGGCGCCTCGGCTCCTTCAGCCGGACGAACGTCCCGTTCACGCTCCCGAGGTCCTCGATCCGGAGCACGCCCCCGACGACGGTGAACCGCGCGTGGCGCGGGGAGACGGTGGGGTCGTCGGGGAGGAGGAAGTCGCCCTCGGTGCGACCGCACAGCGCCTCGTCCCGATCGACGGAGAGGGTCGGCCCCGGGGCGCCGTCGTTCCGCACGAGGGCGAGGCGGATGCGCGCCCCGCGCGCTGCGGGGGCGGCGGCCGGCACCGC
>JAHWYA010000476.1 GCA_020028115.1 Anaeromyxobacter sp. | reverse complement strand
TCGTCGCGCATCTCGGCGCGGCGGGCGATCGCGAGGTCCAGCGAGCCGCCGTGCTTCCGCGCGAGGGCGCGGAGGAGCTCGAGCCGGTCCTCGACGGTCGCGAGCCGCTCGGGATCGCCGCCCGCGGCCTCGGCGTAGCGGCCGAGCTCGCGCCCCGCCTCCTCGAGCTCGATCGCGGCCGAGCGGAGGAGCGCGAGCATCGGCTCGAGCCGCCGATCGAGGAGGGCGGCCTCGGCGAGCGCGCGCGCGGCCTGGGCCACCCGCTCCGACGCGCTCCCCTCCTCCCCGTACGACAGCGCCTCCGCGGCGCGCGCGGCCTCGCGCAGCTTCTCCGCCGAGGAGAGGACCCGCCGCTCGTCGTCGAGCGCCTCGAGCTCTCCGGGGCGCGGATCGGCACGATCGAGCTCCCCGAGCTGGAAGGCGAGGTAGTCGGCGCGCCGCGCCCGCTCGCCCTGGTCCTGCGCGAGCGCGTCGCGCTCCCGGACGAGCGCGGCGAGCGCCGAGTACGCCGCGCGGTACCGGGCGAGGAGGGGCTCCTCTCCGCGCTGCCCCGCGTCGAGGCCGGCGAACGCGTCGAGGAGCTCGAGGTGCGTGGACGCGTCGAGGAGCGAGACGTGCTCGTGCTGGCCCGAGATGTCGACCATCCCCCGCAGCGCCTGCTCGAGCATCGACACCGTGCAGAGGGCACCGTTCACGAACGCGCGCCCGCGGCCGCCCCGCGCCGCGACCCGCCGCACGAGCAGCTCGCACGTCTGCCCCGACTCACCCTGAGCCTGTCGAAGGGCGGCGCCGCGCGGCGCCGCCGCCAGGATCCCCGCCGCCTCGAGCCGGGCGAACACGCGGTGCGTGGCGGGGACCTCGAAGAGCGCCTCGACGACCGCCTCCTCGGCGCCGTCGCGGAGCACCTCGCCGCTCATCCGGCCGCCGAGGACGAGGTGGAGCGCGTTCACGAGGATGGACTTGCCGGCGCCGGTCTCGCCCGTGAGGACGTTCAAGCCCGGCCCGAACCGGACCTCGATCGCGTCGACGATCGCGAAGCCCGAGATGCGCAGCGTCGTGAGCATGGACCGATGATCCACGCGACCCTGACACTGCGCAAGTATTCAGTGGTCCATCCGTTCGGGTGCCGCCGCTGGCGAGCGCAGGGGCAGCCGGATGAGGCTGCCCCGGAGCGAGCGGGGGGCTCGGGGGGGCGCGAGCCGAGCGGATGCGAGGCGAGTGTCCCCCCGCTCTAACGTTCGCCCCACCGCAGCTTCGCCCGGAGGATGCCGAAGAAGTCGAGGTTCGGGTTCCGCACGAGGAGCACGCGGTTGTAGGACTGCTTCACCTGCACGCGATCGCCCTTCGCGAGCGGCTGGCCCTTCTGGCCGTCGAGGGTGAGGTACACCTCGGTGTCGTTCATGAGGATGATCTCGATGTTCTCGTCGTCCGGGACGACGAGCGGCCGCTGCGTCAACGTGTGCGGGCAGATGGGCGCGATGATCACGCCCCGCATCGTCGGGTACATGATCGGCCCGTTCGCCGCGAGGGAGTAGGCCGTCGACCCGGTCGGCGTGGCGACGATGACGCCGTCCGCCTTGTAGGTCGTCACGTACTCGCCGGAGCAGCGCGTGTCGAGTTCCGCCATGCGCGAGAGCGCCGACTTCGAGATGACGACGTCGTTCAGCACCTCCGCGTCGAGGGCCCGCTCGTGCGAGCCGCCCTTGTGGAGGTGGACGCGCAGCTTCATCCGCTCCGAGACCTGCGCCTTGCCGGCGAGGACCTGCTCGATGGCGGTGTAGAGCTCCGGCTGCGGGACCTCGGTCATGAAGCCGAGGCTGCCCATGTTGATCCCCAGGATCGGGACGGGGCGGCCGTCGAGGAGCGAGGCGGCGTGGATGAGGGTGCCGTCGCCGCCGAGGACCACGAGGAGCTCCGCCGACCGGCCGGACTCCTTCTCCTCGGTGATCACCTCGACGCCCTTCGACGCGAGGAACCGCCCCACGAGCTGCGCGGTCTCGGCCGCCTCGGCGGAGGTGACCTTGTGGACGATTCCCACGCGCCTCGGGATGGGGCACGGATGGCCTGGCATGCGGGACATTATATAAGCGTCTTCGCGATGGACCTCTTCGACCGCGCCGCCGAGCAGGACTCGTCGGGCAAGCCGCTCGCCGAGCGGATGCGCCCACGCCGCCTGGAGGACTTCACGGGGCAGGAGCACGTGCTCGGCCCGGGCACCGCCCTCCGCCGCGCCATCGAGGCGGATCAGGTCCCGTCGCTCGTGCTGTGGGGGCCCCCGGGCACGGGCAAGACCACCCTCGCGCGCATCATGGCGCGGAAGACCGGCGCGGAGTTCGTGGCGTTCAGCGCCGTGCTCGGCGGGGTGAAGGAGATCCGCGAGATCGTCGCCGCCGCCCGCGAGCGCCGGCGCATGCACCGCAAGCGGACGATCCTCTTCGTCGACGAGATCCACCGCTTCACGAAGGCCCAGCAGGACGCGTTCCTCCCGCACGTGGAGGACGGCACGGTGACGCTCGTCGGCGCGACCACCGAGAACCCGTCCTTCGAGGTGAACGCCGCCCTGCTCTCGCGCTGCCGCGTCGTGACGCTGCGCGCGCTCACCGAGGAGGAGGTGGCGGCGCTGCTCGACCGCGCCATCGCCTCGCAGGACGGGCTCGCCGGGACCGTGACGCTGGCGGCGGACGCGCGCGAGGCGCTCGCGCGCTACGCCTTCGGCGACGCGCGCCGGGCGCTCAACGCCCTCGAGGTCGGCGCGGCCGCGATCCGCCTCGCCGGGCGGACCGAGCTCACGCGCGCGGACGCGGAGGAGGCCCTCCAGCAGCGGACCGTCCTCTACGACAAGGCGGGCGAGCAGCACTACGACGTCGTCTCCGCCTTCATCAAGTCGATGCGGGGCTCGGACCCGGACGCCGCCGTGTACTACATGGTCCGGATGCTCGAGGGCGGGGAGGACCCGCGCTTCGTCCTGCGCCG
>JAHWYA010000475.1 GCA_020028115.1 Anaeromyxobacter sp. | reverse complement strand
TCGCGCGCCGCGG
This sequence comes from Anaeromyxobacter sp., assembly GCA_020028115.1. Classification (GTDB taxonomy): domain Bacteria; phylum Myxococcota; class Myxococcia; order Myxococcales; family Anaeromyxobacteraceae; genus Anaeromyxobacter. The sequence continues at coordinate 2,961 of JAHWYA010000475.1, read as the reverse complement.
CGAGCTTCTTCCTGAAGGCGCGCGGGACCGTGATGTAGAGGCGGTCCAGCTCGGCGTTCTTCGGGTCGAAGACGGTGGGCGGCGGCGGTGCGGGCGGCGGCGGACGCACCTCTTGGGTCGTGGGAACCGGAGTTGGCATGCAGGTACTTGGCTGGCCAAGTTGCGCCTGATCCCCATCACACGTGCGCGGCTCGACGGGGGAGAGCGCGGTGATGACGGTGCGCTCGGGCGCGGGCTCCGGCTTCACCTCCGCGACGATCTCCTTCGCCTCGCGCTTGGACAGGCCCGCGAACCGGGGCAGCAGCTCCGATGCGTTCTCTACGGTGAGGACCTTCGAGAGCTCGACGACGGTGGTGAGGCACAGGTCACCGGAGCGCAGAACACGTCGAACTTGAAGTCGGTGTGCTGTTCCGGAAGGTATTCGAGCGTTCCGCCGCCCGGGCCCACCATCGCGCGCTACTTCGCCGCCGCCAGCTCGCCGAGCTCGCGGGAGCGCTTCGTCGCGGCCTCGACCGCCGCGATGAGCGCGGCGCGGAAGCCCGCCGTCTCGAGCGCGTGGACGCCCGCGATGGTCGTGCCGCCCGGGCTCGTCACCTGGTCCTTCAGCTTCCCCGGGTGATCGCCCGTCTCGAGCACGAGCCGGCCCGCGCCGACCACGGTCTGCGCGGCGAGCGCCATCGCCACGTGGCGGGGGAGCCCCATCTTCACGCCCCCGTCCGCGAGCGCCTCGATGGCGATGTACACGAACGCCGGGCCGGAGCCGGAGAGCCCCGTGACCGCGTCGAGGAGGTGCTCGTCCACGACCACCGACGTCCCGACCGCCTCGAAGAGCGCGACGGCCTGGCCGAGGTCGGCGTCGGTCGCGTGCGCGCCTCGCGCGAGCGCCGTCGCCCCCTCGCCGACGAGGGCGGGGGTGTTCGGCATCGTGCGGACGACGCGCGCGGTCGCGCCGAGCCGCCGCGCGATCGCCGAGATGGGCACGCCCGCGGCGATGGAGATGACGAGCGGCCTCGCCTGCTTCACCTCCGCCGCGATCTCGTCGAGGAGGGCGTCCATCACCTGCGGCTTCACCGAGAGGACGACGATCTGGGCCTGGCGGACGGCCTCGACGTTGCTCGCCGTGACCGCGACCCGGTGCCGCTGGCGAAGCTCCTCGCGCCGCTCCGCCCGCGGCTCGGCGCACACGATCTCGTCCGCGGCGGCGGTGCCCGCCGCGATGAGCCCCTTCACGAGGGCCTCGGCCATGTTCCCGGAGCCGAGGAACGCGATCTTCTTCCCGAGTGGCATGGCTGCAATTTAGCCCTACCCGATGACGAAATCCTCTTTCGTCCCGTTGCCGCGCGCGAGCCGCTCGAGGGCGTACCGGTCGAAGATCTCGTCGCGCCCGCGCCCGGCGATGAGGTCCGCGTAAGCCTCCGCGACGGCGGGCGCCATCATGAAGCCGTGCCCGCCGAACCCGCAGAGCTGGAGGAAGTTCTCGAACCCGGCGGGCCCGAGGATCGGCTGCCCGTCGGGGGAGACGTCGTAGAGCCCGGCCCACTGCCGCGTCACCTTCACGCCGGCGAGCCGCGGCAGGAGCGCCGTCGCCCGCCGCGCGAACCGCGCGAGGAAGCGGAGGGTCGAGCCCTGGCCGGTGCCCGCCGGCTCCGCCGGATCGCCCATCCCGCCCACGAGCTCGCCGCGCTGGGTCTGCGAGAGGTAGAGGCCCGTGCCGAGGAGCGCCACGAGCGGCCCGAGCCACGGCTTGAGCGGCTCGGTCGCGAGGATCTCGTGGCGGACGGGCCGGGTCGGGAGCGCCACGCCCGCGAGCGCCGCCACCTCCCTCGACCAGGCGCCGCACGCGACCACCACGGTCTCGCAAGCGACCCGCCCGCGATCGGTCCGGACGGCCGTGACGCGCGGGCCGGCGACGTCGAAGCCGGTCACCCGCGTGAACGTCGCGACGTAGGCGCCCTGCGCCTCGGCGCGCGCGGCGTAGCCCCACAGGAAGGGCCACGGGAAGACCACGCCGTCGTCGGGGTTCCAGGACGCGGACACGAACTGCCCGCGCTCGAGCTCGGGCACGAGCTCGAGCGCCTCGTCGCGGCCGAGCACCCGTGTGCGGAGCCCCTCCCGCTCGTGGAGCGCCGCGTACGCCTCGAGCCGCGCGGCCTCGACGCGCGTCGGCGCGAGGAACAGGTACCCGCCACGACGGAACCAGACGTTCACGCCGAGGTCGACCGACAGCCGCGCGCAGAGCTCGAGGGAGCGGCGGCCGAGCCGGATGAGGGTGGGGGTCCCCCACTGCGCGCGCACGCCTCCGCCGTTCCGGCCCGACGCGCCCGTCGCGAGCGCGTCGCGCTCGAGGACGAGGACGTCGGTCACGCCGCGGCGCCCGAGCTCGTACGCGAGGGCGAGCCCCATGATCCCGCCGCCCACGATGACGACGTCGGCGCGGGCGGGGAGGGGGGGGAGCGAGGCGGCGTGTCCTGCGCCCCGAACGTGGTCGTGGTCGTGGTCGTCGACGTGGACGTGGACGTGGACGTGGACGGGCTTCTCCCGCGGAACGCCCGGGTCGAGCGAGAGGGCCTCCGGCTCCACCGCCGCGAGCGCGCCGAGCGCGATCGGGGTCACCGGCGGCCGCGCCGTGAACGGCACGAGGTCCTCGGGCGCGACGCCCGCGGCGGCGAGCTCGCGGAGCACGAGGGCGAGGCAGCTCTTCCCCTGGCACGGCCCCGTTCCGAACCCGGTGAGCCGCTTCAGCGACTCGACGTCGCGCACGCCCTCGCGGATCGCGCGCCGCACCTCTGCGCGGGTGACGTCCTCGCAGGCGCAGAGGATCGACTTACCCACGCGCCGCCTCCCCGGCGCGCCGCCCGGCGTCGGCCGCGCGCGCGGCGTCGGCCGGTCCCGACACCTCTCCCGCCGCGAAGAGCCCGGGCACTCCCGTCTCGCCGTCCCCGTCCGCGGCGAGGACGGGAG
>JAHWYA010000474.1 GCA_020028115.1 Anaeromyxobacter sp. | reverse complement strand
GCCTCCGCGTCGAAGAAGTACGCGCCCGCGTCGAGGGCGGCGATGAGGCCGAAGTAGCCCGCCTGCTGCTCGGCGAGCACCCGCCCGACGGCCTCCGCGGAGACCGCGCCGAGCTCGACCAGGATCTCGCCCTGCGGGCGGCGCGTCTCCGCCATGAGCAGGAGGCTCTTCGAGAGCGCGTCCATGTCGATGAGCCCCGCCTGCAGGAGCATCGCCCCGAGCGGCCGGAACCCGGTGAACACCTGGGCGCCGACGGGCCGGCCGTCCCGGAACCACAGGCGCGACGTGCCGTCCGCGTGCGCGACCTCGAGGACCCCGCTCGAGCGCAGGTTCAGCGCCTCGAGGAGGATCGCCGCGAGCGGTGTCTCGGCGAGGTCGCCGGGCTCGGAGAGGACGCTCATGGAGCTGCGCCCATCATAGAGCATTGACCAGCCGGACTGAGCTACTGCGACGCACGATGCCTGCCTGCGACGGGCAGGCTCGTCGGTCCGCTGCTCGACGTAGCCTCCGGCTACGCCTCCGCTGCTCCCTCCTCGCGTGCCGGTCTCGGCGACGGCCTCGTGCGTCTCGCTACGCTCAGCCCAACTGGTCAGTGCTCTACCCCGGAGCGGGCGCGAGGTTGCGCAGCGCCGTGTAGACGGCGACGCCGGCGGCGACGGCGAGGTTGAGGCTCCGGACCCCGGCGCGCATGGGTATCCCCACCTGGCGCGCGGGCCAGGCGTCGAGCAGCGCCGGCGGCAGCCCGAGCTGCTCCTGGCCGAACACGAGGAAGTCGCCGGGCGCGAAGCGGGCCTCGAACAGGCTCCGCGACGCCCGCGCGGTGAACAGGTGCAGCTTTTCCGTTTGACCGCCGAGCGCGCGCGCCTCAAATTCGGGCCAGTCGCGGTGCACCTCGGGGGACACCTCGCGCCAGTAGTCGAGGCCGGCGCGGCGGAGGTCCTTGTCGTCCAGCGAGAACCCGAGGGGTCCCACGAGGTGCAGCCGGCACCCGGTCACGGCGCAGGTCCGGGCGACGTTGCCCGTGTTGGGCGGGATCTGCGGGGAGACGAGGACCACCTGGAGCGGCGGGTCGAGGGGCGGCAGGGTCGGCATGGGCGGAATCGGGATCGTGAACAACCCGCGCTCGAGGCGCAACCGGCGGAGGCCGGGGATCGCGCGCCGCCTCCGCGCGCAGCTCGACGCCGACGGCGAGGTGGCCGACGCGGCCACGCCCGAGGAGCTCGACCGCGCCGTGGAGCGGTTCCGCGCCGCGGAGGTCGACGTCGTCGGCGTGAACGGCGGCGACGGCACCGGCCACTACGTCCTCACCGCCCTCGCCCGGGCGTACGGCGGCGCGCCGCTCCCGCGCCTGCTCCTCCTCCGTGCCGGCGCCATGAACACCGTCGCCCACGGCCACGGGATCGGCGGCGGGCCCGAGCGGATCCTCCGCGAGGTTCTCATCCGGCGCCGGCACGGGTTCCCGCTCCGCACCGCCACGCGCGACCTCCTGCGCGTGACGGCCGACGGCCGCGAGCCGCGCTACGGCTTCATCTTCGGGACGGGCGCGATGGTCACCTTCCTCGAGGCGTACTACGGGACCGGCCGCCCCTCCCCCGCGACCGCGGCGCTCCTCATCGGCCGCGCCATCGGCTCGGCCCTCCTCGGCGGCCCGTTCGCGGCGGCCCTCACGCGCCGCGCGCCGCTCCGGGTGACGACCGACGGCGACGAGTGGGAGGACGGGAGCTACCTCGCGGTCGCGGCGGGCTCCACCCCGGACGCCGGGTTCGGCTTCCTCGCGTTCCACCGCTGCGGCGAGCAGCCGGGCTTCTTCCACGCGGTCGGGGTCACCGGGACCGTCGGCCAGCTCGCGCGGTCCCTCCCTCGGCTGCGGCGCGGCCGTCCCTGGCGCCGGCGCGTGGCGCAGGACGAGGTCGCGCGAGAGCTGGTCCTCGAGGGCGAGGCCCCGCGCTACACGCTCGACGGTGACCTCTACGCGGCCGAGCGGACGGTCCGCGTCGAGACCGGCCCCCCCGTCGAGATCGTACTGCCATGATACGATCTGCGGCGATGCGGCTCAGCCACGCGGGCACGAGCGACGTCGGGCGGAAGCGGACCCACAACGAGGACGCGTACCTGCTCCTGCCCGAGGAGAACCTGTTCTGCGTGGCGGACGGGATGGGCGGCCACGCCTCCGGAGAGGTCGCCGCGCGGATCGCCGTCGAGGAGATGGCCGAGTTCTTCCGCATGACCGGCCGCGACGAGGACGCCACCTGGCCGTTCAAGCTGGACCCGGTGCGCGGCTACGACGAGAACCGGCTCGTGACCGGCGTGAAGCTCGCGAACCTCCGGATCTTCGAGCGCGCCGCGACGGACCAGCGGCTCCGCGGCATGGGGACGACGGTCGTCGCAGCGTCCTTCCCGCGCGCCGGCGGCGCGGTCCTCGTCGGCCACGTCGGCGACAGCCGCGCGTACCTCGTGCGCGGCGGCGCGATCCGGCAGCTCACCGAGGACCACTCGCTCCTCAACGACTACAAGAAGTCCCGCGCGCTCACGCCCGAGGAGATCGAGGCGTTCCCGCACAAGAACGTGATCGTCCGCGCGCTCGGCATGAAGGACGGGGTGGAGGTGGACCTCGTCCGCGAGGAGCTGAAGGACGGCGACGTCGTCCTCCTGTGCTCGGACGGGCTCTCCGGGATGGTCCCCGACGAGCGGCTCGCGGAGCTCGTCCGCGGGCACCCGAAGGACCTCCGCGGCGCGGCGCAGGCGCTCGTCGACGCCGCGAACGCCGCCGGCGGGCAGGACAACGTGAGCTGCGTGCTGGTGCAGTACTTCGAGGGCTGAGATTCGCCGCTCGAACGTAGACCACGACCACGTCGTCCGGGAACTAAGCCGGTACCCGCACGTCTCCCGCCGCGATCGCGTGCACGACCCGCTCGCCCTCCGCGAGCGCGGTCCCCTCCCACAGGATCGCGTCCTCGACGATGGCGCCCGCCGGGACGGCGCAC
>JAHWYA010000473.1 GCA_020028115.1 Anaeromyxobacter sp. | reverse complement strand
CGGCGCGCGATCGCGGCGACGCCGGTCGAGGCGGCCGGGCGCTGGCTCACCGTGACCGCCTCGCTCGGCTGCGCCGTCCTCGCGGCCGGCGAGGCGCCCGAGGCGTTCGTCGCGCGCGCCGACGCCCGCCTGTACGAGGCGAAGGGCGCGGGGCGCGACCGGGTGGTCGCGTAGGCGACCGCGCGGCGTCCCGCGGTCGTGTGGCCACAATCGCCTGCGTGCGGGGGCCCGACGGGTTATCCTCGCGGCGCCGTGAAGAACCGCTCCGCCCTGCTGATCCTCATCGTCATCGTGTTCATCGACCTCCTCGGGTTCGGGATGGTCATCCCGGTGATGCCGATCTACGCGGAGCGGCTCGGCGCGTCGGAGGCCTGGGTCGGGATCCTCTCGGCCGTGTACGCGCTGATGCAGTTCGTCTTCTCGCCGATCTGGGGCCGATTCTCCGACCGGATAGGGAGGCGCCCGGTCCTCCTCGTGTCGATCGCGATGACCGCGATCGCGTTCGCGATCTACGGCGCCGCCTCGACCTTCTGGGTGCTCGTCGCGTCGCGGGCGTTCGCCGGGATCGCGACGGCGAACATCGCGATCGCGCGGGCCTTCGTCGCCGACGTCACCACCCCCGAGACGCGCGCGAGGGGCATGGGGCTCATCGGGGCGGCCTTCGGCCTCGGCTTCGTCCTCGGGCCGGCGCTCGGAGGCTTCCTGTCGCAGTACGCGCTCTCGCTGCCGCCGTACGTCGCGGCGGCGCTCGCGGCCGCGAACGGGGTCGCCGCGTACTTCGTCCTGCCGGAGCCCGAGGAGCGGGCGGTCCGGGAGCAGGCGCGCCGCGGGCGCTTCGTCGAGTTCCTGCAGGAGATGAAGACGCCCGGCATCCGGCGCCTCGTCGTCGTGTACGGCGTGAGCGTGCTCGCCTTCAGCGCCATGGAGGCGACCTACGCGCTGCTCGTCACGAAGCGGTACGGGCTCGAAGTCAAGCACGCGAACTACCTGTTCGCGTACATCGGGGTGATCCTCGTCGTCGTGCAGGGCGGGCTCATCGGGCGGCTCACCCGCGCGGTGGGCGAGAAGACGCTGCTCCTCGCCGGGCTCGTGCTCCAGGCGGGCGCGCTCGCGGCGCTGCCGTTCGCGGGCACGACCGTCGGCCTCGTGCTCGCCACCGCCCCGCTCGCCGTCGGCTCGGGCCTCTCGCAGCCGGCGCTCTCGTCGCTCATGTCCCGGTTCGCGCGCCGCGACGATCAGGGCGGCACGCTCGGCATCGGGGAGTCCGCCGCGGCCATCGGCCGGGTGGTCGGGCCCGTGTCGGGGACCTGGACCTTCACGAACGTGTCGGTCGCGTTCCCGTACCTCTGGGCCGCCGGGCTCATGATCGTGAGCGCCGCGATCGGCGCGGTCGTCCGGCCGGCCGACGCGCCCAACAAGGAGCTGGCGGATGCCGGAACTGCGTAGGGATCCGATCGTCGGCCGCTGGGTCATCATCGCGACCGAGCGCGCCCGCCGTCCGTCCGATCTCCAGAAGTGCCCGCCGCCGCAGCAGCCGTCGCTCTGCCCGTTCTGCGCGGGGCACGAGGACAAGACGCCGCGCGAGGTGTACGTCTCCGGCCGCCCGCCCTCGCAGCCGCCGAACTCGCCGGGCTGGAAGGTCCGCGTCGTCCCGAACCGCTTCCCCGCCCTCAAGATCGAGGGCGAGCTCGACCGGCAGGCGGAGGGCATCTACGACCGGATGAACGGGATCGGCGCGCACGAGGTGATCATCGAGACGCCCGATCACGGCCGCGCCCTGAAGGACCTGTCGGTCGCGGAGCTGACCGAGGTGCTCTTCGCGTTCAAGGCGCGCGTGCTGGATCTCCGCAACGACATGCGGTTCCGCTACATCCTGCTCTTCAAGAACCACGGGCACCTCGCCGGCGCCTCGCTCGACCACTCCCACTCGCAGCTCATCGCCCTGCCCGTCGTTCCGCGGCAGGTGATCGAGGAGATCGAGGGCGCGCGGCGCCACTACGAGCTCAAGGAGCGCTGCATCTTCTGCGACGTGGTCGGGCAGGAGCGCCGCGACCGGTCGCGGCTCATCCACGAGAACGACGAGTTCGTCGTCTTCGCGCCCTACGCGCCGCGGAGCCCGTTCGAGACCTGGATCGTCCCGAAGCGGCACGAGTCCAACTTCGAGGCGGAGCCGAAGGAGCGGCTCGGGCTGCTCGCCGAGGCGCTCGGGACGACCGCGCGGCGGCTCGCGGCCGCGCTCGGTGACCCCGCCTACAACTTCATCATCCACTCGAACCCGGTGCGCGACGCGTCCTCGCCGAGCTACCACTGGCACGTCGAGATCATGCCGGCGCTGTCGCAGGTCGCGGGCTTCGAGTGGGGCTCGGGGTTCCACATCAACCCGGTGCCGCCCGAGGAGGCGGCCGAGTTCCTGCGGAAGGTGGCGGGCTGAGCGCCGATGGAGCTCCTCTTCGTCGCGTCCGAGGTCGCGCCGTGGTCGAAGACGGGCGGGCTCGGCGACGTCGCCGGCGCGCTGCCCCGCGCGCTGGCGGCCCGGGGCCACGAGGTCGCGGTCGTCACGCCGCGGTACGGCTCGATCGATCCGCGCGCCGCGGGCTTCGTGCGCAAGGACGGCGCGGTCCGGGTCCGCGGCGAGGCGACGACGCTCTGGGTGAAGAAGGGCAAGCCGTCCGTCTGGCTCGTCGAGCACGAGCGGCTCTACGGGTCGCGCCCGGGGTTGTACGGCGACGGCCCGCGCGACTACGCCGACAACGCCGAGCGGTTCACCTACCTCTGCCGCGCCGCCCTGGCGCTGCCCGCCGCCTTCGGGCTGCGCCCGCGCGTCGTCCACGCGAACGACTGGCAGACGGGGCTCGTGCCGTTCCTCCTGCGGCACGAGCACGCGAAGGACCCCGCGCTCGCGGGCGCCCGCACCGTCTTCACGATCCACAACCTCGCCTACCAGGGTGTCTTCCCGAAGGACGTGGTCCCGCACCTCGGGCTCCC
>JAHWYA010000472.1 GCA_020028115.1 Anaeromyxobacter sp. | reverse complement strand
TGGGGGGCGGCCGTCGCGGCCGCGCTGGGACTCGCAGCCTGCGGCGACTCGCGGGTCGTGCAGCAGCCCGTCGGGGCGGCGAGCGCGTGCGCGAGCTGCCACACCGCGCCGGGCGAGGGGCGACCGTTCCGGGACCACACCGGCTCCATCGATCAGACGCGGCTCACGGTCGGCGCGCACGACGCCCACCTGCACGGGAACCTCGCGGTGATCGCCTGCGCCGACTGCCACACCGTACCGACCGCGGTCGGCGATCCCGGTCACCTCGACGACTCGCCGAACGACATCCGGTTCGGGCGCCTCGCGCGGACGGGCACCGCGAACCCCCGCTACGAGTCGCTCGGCTGCGCGGCGACGTACTGCCACGGCAACTTCCCGGGCGGCAACCGCGGCAACGCGCCGAGGTGGCTCGGCGGCGCCGCGGCCGGCGAGTGCGGCACCTGCCACGGCATCCCGCCGCCGTCGGGGCGGCACCGCGAGCACGCGGAAGAAGGCGTCCGCTGCGACCAGTGCCACGGGACCTTCCTCACGGTGACGCACGTGAACGGGAGGATCGAGGTGCCGCTCACGGCCTTCGACGCGAAGTTCAAGACCTGCGCGCAGGCCTTCACTCGCCGCGGTCGTGGCCGGGCGAAGGCGACTCGGATCGCTGACGGGCGTCCTCAGTCCACCAGGACGACGCGGTCGGGCCCGCGCGTCACGATCCAGAGGCGCTCGCCCGTCGCGTCGAAGGCGAGCCCCTCGACGTTGCCTTCCACCACGACCGCGTCGATCTGCGGGAAGCCGGCGTCGGGATCGGCGCGGTAGAACCGCAGCAGCGTCTCGCCGGCGGCGCCGCCGAGCGCGCGCTCCACGAGGAGCCGGCGGTTCGGCGAGACGGCGTGCACGACCGGGAGCTGCGCCGCGAGCGGGACGGTCCGGATGACGTCGAACGTCTCGGACACGAGGGAGCCGACCGAGCCGGAGTCGTCCACCACGATCCAGAGCCCGTCCTCGAGGACGACGGCGGCGTTCGCGCTCCGGCTGGCGACGCCGACGTCGAGGTCCGGCGTTCCCGGCGTGGCGAGGTGGGCGGGGTCCCAGAGCTGGAGGTGCTCTCCGTCCCCGAGCGTCACCGACGCCCAGATCCTCCCGTCGCCGGCGAACCCGAGGCCGTGGAAGGCCTCGGCGTCGGGGATGGAGGCCCAGCCCAGCGAGGTCGAGCCGTCGAAGACGTGCAGGCCCGGAGCCGTCGCGCCGACGCCGTCGTACGCGATGGCGAGGTGCGCCCCGCACGCCGCCGTGACGAGCGGCGGGCCGACGAGCGGCTGCACGATGGGCGTGCCCCACGCCCGCCCCTCGTGGACCTCGAGCGCGCCGGGCTCGCTCGCCGCCCACACGGCCGCGGGGGACGGGGCCGCCGCGACGAGGGTGATCCCGGGCGTCCGGGACACGACGGCGGGCGTTCCCTCTCCGAGCGGGAACCGGACCAGGCCCGGGAACCGCTGCGCGGGGAAGAGGAGCTCGTCCTCGGTCGAGGGGACCGCGGGATCGCGCGGGAGGAACGCCGCCGCTCCACCGTACCGGTTCGCTCGCGCGGATCCCGGCGAGACGTCGAGCGCGAGCCGCGCGACCCGGGACCCCGTCACGAGGTTCACGACCGACACGTCGTTCGAGGTCGCATCCGCGACGCGCGCGACGTCCCCGTCCGCGGAAGCGGCGCCGGGTGCGCCTCCCGGCACGCTCCAGATGACGGCGCGGGTCGAGAGATCGACGATGAGCGCCAGGCCATCGTCCGGCTTCGTCGCGAGCAGGAGGGGGCTCGTCGCGGCACCCGCGAGCCCCTCGATCGGAGACGGCGAGAAGGTCTCGACGGTCCCCACGAACGCGGGGGTCGCGCCGAGGTCGGCGACGAGGAGGTCTCCCCCGTCGAGCGCGACCGCGGCGAGCGGCGTCAGGGTGCCGGTGCCCGCGACGGCGAGCCCCGCGAGATTCTGGGAGGAGAGCGGGAATGACTCCGGCGATCCCGGTACGAACACCGGCGCCGGGAGCGCGCCCCCGAGCACCGCCTGGACGTCCACGACGGCGAGGGTGAGCGTGCTGAACCCCTCGTCGTACGCGATCAGCGCGGCGCGTCCGTCGCCGACGTCGGCGGCGCCGAAGAAGGCGCCGATCCCGAGCGGCATGGGGGCGAGCTGCTGCGAGCCGAGGCGGAGGTTCCAGGCCGTGACCGACTCCGCGCCGTCGTCCATGCCGAACGCGAGGACGACGTCGACCCCGCGCATCGCGAGGATCTGCGAGGGCTCGAACGGGAGCGCGACCTGGCCGGTGAGGGCTCCGGCCGTGTCGAAGCGGGACAGGTACGTGGTGGTGCCGTCGGGCCCGAGCGAGGTGGAGTACAGCGAGCCGTCCCACGGAGCGGCGGCGGTGAGGATCGCCGGACCGCTGCCGAAGGCGGGGTCGTCCGCGCTGAGGAGCTCTCCGTACAGGCGCGAGTGGATGAAGGTGTCGCCCCCGATTCCGTACACGGCGATGGGACGGTGGAGGATCGGCCGGCGCGTCGCGACGGCCCGCCGCCGCGGCTCGCCGAGCCCGAGATAGTCGAACGCGCCGAACGGATCGCTCGTGCCGCGGCCGTTCGTCACGATGACCGGGCCGCTGCCGGCGTCGTCGGGCACCCGGACCACGAGGGCTTCGCCGTCAAAGCGGAGGCCGCGGGCGCTCGCCCCGGCGAACGCGACGACGTTCGCGGCGGGATCCGGCTCGAGGCCGGTCCCGTCGAGCCGGACGAGCTGCCCTGCCCACGCGCTCGCGGGTGAGAGCGAGGACAGGACGGGCGCCGTGCGGAGCGGCGGGAGCTCGAGGTCCTTCGCGCAGCCGGAGAGGAGGGCGGCGGCGAGAGCCGCGGCGGCGGCGGTCGTCAGGCACTGGCTTGTCACGCGTCGCGCGCCGTTCATGCGCGAGAGGATTCCACGGGCGGGCGACGGAGTCACGGGTGGCGCGCGGCG
>JAHWYA010000471.1 GCA_020028115.1 Anaeromyxobacter sp. | reverse complement strand
CCCGCGCCCGAGCCGTCGCGCAGGCGCTGCCGCTCGCCGGTCTGGGGCGCCGGATCCTGGACCGGCGCGTCGTCCGCGCGGGCGTGCCCGGTGAGGAGGAGCGCCGCGAGCGCGGCGCCGAGGGAGAAGGTCTTCACGTTCATGTCGGTCTCACTTTCGTAGGAACCACTCCTCCCCCGAACACTGGATCGGTCGCGAGGTTGCTGTGGTCGATCGCCGCACACGCGGTAGGAGCCCGCACGCGCGCAGGGGGTTCCGCACGTCGTTTCGAGCATGCGCTCGTTACGGGCCGGGCGCCGCGGGCCCCTCGCCCTCGAGCCTCCGGGCGCAGCTCTCCGCGAGACGCCGCGCGAGCCGCGGCCCGACCGCCCCGTCCTCGTGCTTGAAGTAGACGAAGGCGTCCGACCACGGCTGGCGGTCGACCCGCTCCGCCCAGGCGTCGAGCGCCGCGTCGTCGTAGTCGAGCCGCCGGAGCCTCAGGTAGCCGAAGTCCGCGGTGGCCGCGAGAGGCGTCGCGCCGTCGTCGCCGTCGACGACGCAGAGCGCCGCGCCGCGCCGCTCGAGCGCGCCGAGGACGTCCGGGGCGAGCCAGTCGCCGTGGAGCTGGAACGCGGCGCGGCCGCCGCGCGGCAGGAGCGAGAGGAACTCCTCGAGGAGCGGCAGGTCCTTCCGCAGGGTCGGCGGGACCTGGAAGAGCACGGGCCCGAGGCCGTCGCCGAGCTCCGCGGCCGCCGCGTAGAAGCGGGCGAGCGCGTCGTCGGCGTGCCGGAACCGCTGCTGGTGCGTGATCCGCTGCGGCGCCTTCACCGCGAAGACGAACCCACGCCGCACCTGGGCGCGCCAGCCCGCGAGCAGCTCCGGCCTCAGCATGCGGTACGCCGTCGCGTTCACCTCGACGGTCCCGAGCCGCGCCGCGTACGCGGCGAGCATCCGCGCCGCCGGGAGCCGCTCCGGGTAGAAGGTCCCGCGCCAGGCCGGGTAGCTCCACCCGCTCGTCCCGGTCAGGATCCGCATGCCCGAAAGCTTCGCCGCGCATCGCCCGGCGGCACGCCGCGATGGAGCGCCCGCACGGAGGGCGACCTCGGGGGCGCTCCCCGGGCCGCCCTCCAGGGGCGGGCTCCTTCCAACGGCCGGCGCGGAGCGGCGCGGGGAGCACCGCCCCGCGGCTCACCCGAGATCGTAGCCGCGCTCCTCGTGGTTCGTGAGGTCGAGGCCGATCAGCTCGTGCTCCTCCTCCACCCGCGCCCCGAGGAGACGATCCGCGAGCGCGAACGTGCCCCACGTGACGAGGCCGGACCACGCCGCGGTGACGGCGCACGCGAGGGCCTGCACCCCCACCTGCTGGTAGACGTCGATCGTCTCGGTGCCGCCGTAGGCGACCGAGGCGAACACGCCGGTGAGGATGGACCCGACGAAGCCGCCGACGCCGTGCACGCCGAAGGCGTCGAGCGAGTCGTCGTAGCCGAAGCGCTTCTTGATGGTGGTCGCGCTGAAGAAGCAGACGACCGCCGCGAGGGCGCCGATGAGCATCGCGCCGGCGATGCCGACGTAGCCCGAGGCCGGCGTCACGGTCGCGAGGCCCGCCACGGCGCCGGTGATGACGCCGAGGACGCTCGGCTTGCCGTTCCGCTGCCACTCGACGGCCATCCAGACCGTCGCCGCGGTCGCGGCGGAGACGTGCGTCGCGGCGAGGGTCATCCCCGCCGTCCCGTTCGCGCCGAGGGCGCTCCCCGCGTTGAACCCGAACCAGCCGACCCACAGCATGCCGGCGCCGACGACGGAGAGCGTCAGGCTGTGCGGCATCATCGGCGTGTGGGGGAAGCCCTTGCGCTGGCCGACGTAGAGCGCGGCGACGAGCCCCGCGACGCCCGCGGTGACGTGGACGACGATCCCGCCCGCGAAGTCGAGCACCCCGAGCTGCTGCAGCCAGCCGCCGCCCCAGATCCAGTGCGCCACCGGGACGTAGACGACGAGCGACCAGACCGCGCTGAAGAGGAGCATCACCGCGAAGCCGACGCGCTCCGCGAACGCCCCGACGATGAGCGCCGGCGTGATGATCGCGAAGGTGAGCTGGTACATCGCGAAGAGCGTCTCCGGGATGCTCCCGGAGAGCGCGCCGCGCGGCACGTTCGCGAGGAACGCCTTCCCCAGCCCGCCGATGAGCGCGTTCGTGCCGGGCGTCGCCGCGGGCACGAACACGAGCGAGTACCCCACCGCGACCCAGAGGACGGTCACGACGGAGGCGATGGAGAAGCACTGCATCAGGACGGACAGGACGTTCTTCGTCCGGACGAGCCCGCCGTAGAACAGCGCGAGCCCGGGGAGGGTCATGAAGAGGACGAGCGCCGTGGAGGTGAGCATCCAGGCGGTGTTGCCGGTGTCGAGGACGGAGGTGGTCATGGGATCCTCGCGCTACAGCGCGGCGGTGCCGCTCTCGCCGGTGCGGATGCGGACGGTCTCGAGCAGATCGAGCACGAAGATCTTCCCGTCGCCGATCTTCCCGGTCTTCGTGGCGCGCGAGATCGCCTCGAGCACGAGGGGCAGCTCGGCGTCGTCGATCGCCACCTCGATCTTCACCTTCGGGACGAAGTCGATCCGGTACTCCGCGCCCCGGTAGATCTCGGTGTGGCCCTTCTGGCGCCCGTAGCCCTTCGCCTCCGTCAACGTCATGCCCTTCACGCCCACGCCGGCGAGCGCCTGCCGGACCTCGTCGGCGCGGTTCGGCCTCACGATCGCGATCACGAACTTCATGCGTCCTCCTGTGCGGGCGCGTCGCCCTCCCGGCGCGCTTGCCCCGTTCACGGGCGCGCTGCCCGGAGGACGCGCACGATAGTCGATCGCCGCCCCGGCCGGGAGTCCCATTGCACAATAATTGTGCGTATTTGCTGCCCGATTTAGACGCAGTTGTCCGCATATTGAGCATGGCGCCCCGTCGGATCCCGGCCGCGTGACCGCGAACCGCGCAGGTGCCCGCCCGTCGGGCAACCGG
>JAHWYA010000470.1 GCA_020028115.1 Anaeromyxobacter sp. | reverse complement strand
CCGCGCGCGGCGTGCGCGCGCGGGGCACGGCAGGAGCCGTCACGCGCGCAGCGCGGCGACCGCGAGCGCGACCCACCCGGCGAGGAAGGCGACGCCGCCGAACGGCGTCACCGCGCCGAGGGTGCGGATCCCGGTGAGCGAGAGGGCGTAGAGGCTGCCGGAGAACAGGACCGTCCCGAGGACGAAGAGCCACCCGGCCCAGGCGGCGGCGCCCGCCGCGGCGGGGCCGCGCGAGGCCGCCCACGCGGCCGCGACGATCCCGAGCGCGTGGTACATCTCGTAGCGGGCGCCCGTCTCGAAGACGACGAGCAGGTCGGGCGAGAGCCGGGCCTTGAGCGCGTGGGCGCCGAACGCGCCCGCCGCGACCGAGATCCCGGCGGAGATCGCGCCGAGCGCGAGGAGGGTCCGTTCCATGGCGCCCCGGAGTATCGCCGAACGGGGCCCGCGGCGCCCGCCCCGCGCGTGGCTTGCGCCGGGGCCGACGGCCGCGCACCCATGCGGCATGGACTACGCCCAGAGGAAGTGCGTGCCGTGCGAGGGGGGCGTGCCGCCGCTCGACGCCGCCACGGTCGACGAGGCGCTGCGGTCGCTCGACGGCTGGGACGCCCGGGAGGCGAGGACCCGGATCCACAAGCACTACCGCTTCAAGGACTTCGTCGAGGCGATGCGGTTCGTGAACGCGCTCGCGGCGGTGGCGGAGGGGGAAGGGCACCACCCGGACTTCACCGTGCACTGGAACACCGTGGACGTGACGCTCTGGACGCACGCGATCGGCGGCCTGTCCGAGAACGACCTCATCGTGGCCGCGAAGCTCGATCGGCTGCTCGAGGCGCGCCTCGCGCGACGTTGAATGCGGGGACGGCATGGCCCGTCGCTCCTCCAGAGGGAACCACGGAGGAAACGCCCATGACGTCCCGCCTCTCGAAGCTCGTCCTCGCCGCCGTCCTCGCCGGGTCGATCCCCGCCGCCGCCACCGCGTGCGAGCCCGACGGCCACGCCGGCAGCGTCTACCCGGCACCGCCCGCGCACGTCCCGCCACCGGCGCCGCGCGCCGGCTGGAGCGAGGCTCGCCGCCGGGAGCGCGAGCTGGGTTCGATCCGCGCGGAGCTCCGGTCCCTCGAGGTGCAGCGCGCCCGGTATCACGCCGCGTACGCGGGGCGGCCCGGGAAGCTCCGCCGCTACGATCGCTGGTACTTCGGGCAGCGCGCGGAGCTCGAGCGGCGCATGCACGAGCTGCAGCGGGTCGCGTGGAGGTAACGCGTCGACCCGCGCCTGGACCTGGACGTGGACTTGGACCTGGACGTGGACCTCGACTTGGACCTCGACCTCGACTTCGACCTGGAACCGAGCAGTCCTGGTTCCAGGACGAGGACGAGGTCGAGGACCAGGACCAGGACCAGGTCCAGCTCCAGGACCAGGTCCAGGTTCCCTTCACACTTCTACGCAGTTCCGACATGGCGGTCGTTCGGGAACGGGGTTATCTCGGACGGGTGACCCGGGCGCTCTCCCTCGCCGTCTTCCTCGTCGTCGCCGTCGCGCTGCTCGGCGGGATGCACTGGTATCTCTGGATCCGGCTCGTCCGCGATCCCGCGCTCGCCGAGCCGTGGCGGAGGATCCTCTCCGTCGCGCTCGTCGTGCTCACCTTCTCCGTGCCGATCGGCATGCTCGCGCTGCGGCTCGCGCCTCGGCCGCTCGACCGGCTCGTGCCCGCGGTCGCGTTCACCTGGCTCGGGGTCGGGTTCCTCCTCTTCGTCGCGGTGCTCGCGCTCGACCTCGCCCGGCTCGCCGCCGAGGCGGCGTCGCTCGTCGCGAGCTACCTCCGGTCGACCCCGGAGGCGCCGGCCGACCCGGAGCGCCGCCGGTTCGTCGCCCGCGCCCTCGCCGGCACCGCGGCCGTCGCGACCGCGGGGATCTCCGCGTACGCGTTCCGCAAGGCGACCGGGCCCGCCGAGGTGAACGAGGTCCCGGTGAAGCTCGAGCGGCTCCCGGCCGCGCTCTCGGGCCTCACCATCGCGCAGGTGAGCGACCTGCACGTCGGCCCCACCATCGGCGCGCGCGACGTCCGCCGGCTCGTCGACCAGGTGAACGGGCTCCGGCCCGACGTCGTCGCGATCACGGGCGACCTCGTCGACGGCGGCGTCCGCGAGCTCGGGGACGCGATCGGGCACCTCGCCCGCCTGCAGGCGCGCCGCGGCGTCTACTTCGTCACGGGCAACCACGAGTACTACTCGGGCGTCGGCCCCTGGCTCGCCGAGCTGCGGCGCCTCGGGATCCGGGTCCTCCGGAACGAGCGGGTCGCGATCGGCGACGCGGGCGCGTCCTTCGACCTCGCCGGCGTCGACGACTACTCGGCGGGCGGGTTCGGCGCCGGGCACGGCCTCGATCTCGACCGTGCGCTCGCCGGGCGCGATCCGGACCGCTCCCTCGTGCTCCTCGCGCACCAGCCGCGCGTCGCGGCGGTGGGCGAGGCGGTGCGCGCGGGGGTGGAGCTCCAGCTCTCGGGCCACACGCACGGCGGGCAGATCGCCCCGTGGAACCTCGTCGTCGCCGCGGTGTTCCCGTACGTGAAGGGGCTCTACCAGCACGACGAGGACGGCAGGTCCGGCCAGGTCTTCGTGTCGCGAGGGACCGGCTACTGGGGACCCCCGCTGCGGCTCGGCGCCCCGCCCGAGGTGGCGAAGCTCGTCCTCACCCGCTGATCACGGTCCGTGACGGCTCGGCCGTGGTCCCTCCCGGAGCGGCTCGCGAGGCCGCGAAGCCCGCAAGGGATTCCCCGGGCTGCCGGGGGCCGGTCTACGCTCGTCGATCCGGAGGCTTTCCATGCGCGTCCGCGTCCGTCCCCTCGCCTTGATCGTCGCGATCTTCGGCGCCGCCGCCCTCGCCACGGCGTTCGTCGTGAGCCAGTTCCCGCGCGAGGGGCAGGTGTCGCCGCCCCCACCGGCGGGCCCGGCGGCGTCGGCGGGCGAGACCTCGCCGCCGCTCGTGCCCCCGG
>JAHWYA010000469.1 GCA_020028115.1 Anaeromyxobacter sp. | reverse complement strand
CGTCGTCCGCAAGGACGGCGAGGCGATGCTCGACGCCTCGCGGGTCGCCCGGACGCTGCAGGAGGCGCTCGACGGCTGGGACCAGTGCGCCCCTTCACTCCGCGCGCTCGCCGCGTCGCTCGACGCGGGCGACGTGGACGGCGAGCCGCTCGAGCCGGAGTCGCTGCTCCCGCCGCTGCCGCGCGCGTACGAGTGGATCGACGGCTCGACCTACCTGAACCACATCCGGCTCGTGCGGCGCTCCCGCGGCGCGCAACCCCCGCCGACCATGGAGACGGATCCGCTCGTCTACCAGGGCGGCTCGGGCGTGCTCCTCGCGCCGACCGACGACATCCCGCTCCCGGATCCGGACTGGGGGCTCGACATGGAGGGCGAGGTCTGCGTCATCCTCGGTGACGTCCGCCAGGGGACGCGCGCGGTGGACGCGGCGCGCGCGGTCCGGCTCCTCTGCCTCGCGAACGACCTCACCTACCGCAACCTCGTCCCGGCCGAGCTCGAGAAGGGGTTCGGCTTCTTCCAGTCGAAGCCCGCGACCGCGTTCTCCCCGTTCGCCGCGACGCCGGACGAGCTCGGCGCGGGCTGGCGCGACGGCCGCGTGCACCACCGGATCGTGATCCGCTGGAACGGCCGGCAGGTCGGGGACCTCGACCCCGGGCCCGACATGCACTTCTCCTTCCTCGAGCTCGTGCAGCACCTCGCGAAGACGCGGAGCTTCACCGCCGGCACGATCCTCGGGAGCGGCAGCGTCTCGAACGCGGGGCAGGGGCGCGGGTGGTCCTGCATCGCCGAGGCGCGCGCGCAGGAGCTCATCGACCACGGCGCGCCGAGGACCCGCTACATGCTCGCGGGCGACACCGTCGAGATCGAGATGCGGGACGCCGCCGGGCGGAACCTCTTCGGCACGATCTCGCAGCGGGTGGTGGCGCCATGACCCTGCGGCTCTGGTCCTACTGGCGGTCGTCGTCCGCGTGGCGCGTCCGGATCGGCCTCGGGCTGAAGGGGCTCCCGTTCGAGCTCCGGACCGTGGACCTCCTCGCGGGCGAGCAGTTCTCCGAGGCGCACCGCGCCCGCTCGCCGCTCGGGCAGATCCCGGTCCTCGAGGTCGACGAGGACGGGCGGACGCTCCGGCTCGTCCAGTCGATGGCGATCCTCGAGTGGCTCGACGAGCGCCACCCGTCGCCGCCGCTGCTCCCGCCCGACCTCGCCGGCCGCGCCCGCGTGCGGGCGCTCGCCGAGCACGTGAACTCCGGCACGCAGCCGCTCCAGAACGCGATCGTGCTCCGCATGCTGAAGGAGCGGCAGCCGGGGTGGGAGCTCGAGTGGGCCCGCTTCCACGTCGGCCGCGGGCTCGAGGGGCTCGAGCGGGCGGTGAGCGACGGCGGCGCGGGGCGGTTCTGCCACGGCGACGCGCCCGGGCTCGCGGACTGCTACCTCGTCCCGCAGCTCTACAACGCGCGCCGCTTCCGCCTCGACCTCGCCCCGTTCCCTGAGCTGCGCCGGATCGAGGAGGCCTGCGGCGCGCTCGCGCCGTTCCAGGCGGCGCACCCGGACCGCCAGCCCGACGCACCGCCCGCGGGCCGGAGGACGCCGTGACCGCCCTCGCGCCTCTCGGCCTCCGCCGCGTCGAGGCCCTCCACTACTACGTCCACGACCTCGAGCGGAGCCGCCGCTTCTACCTCGAGAAGCTCGACTTCGCGGAGGTGGGCGCGAGCGGGCCGGAGCTCGAGCGCGACGGCCGGCAACGGTCGGCGGTGTTCGAGGCCGGCGGCGTCCGGATCGTCTGCTCGGCGCCCGCCGGCGAGGGCGGCCGCGCGTCGCGCTGGCTGCGGCACCACCCGGACGGCGTCGGCTCGGTCGTGTTCGAGGTCGAGGACGCGGAGCGCTGCTTCCGCCTGCTCGAGGAGCGGGGCGGGACCCCGACGACCGACGTGCAGGAGCACCGGGACTCCGGCGGGGCCCTGCGGACCTTCGCGATCACGACGCCGCTCGGCGACACGACCTTCCGCTTCGTCGAGCGCCGCGGCGCCCTCGACCTCTACCCGGGCGTCCCGCGCCACGAGGCGCCCCGCGGCGGGGCGAACGCCTTCGGCTTCGGCTTCGTCGACCACCTCACCTCGAACTTCCAGACCATGAAGCCCGCGCTCCTCTGGATGGAGCACGTGCTCGGCCTGGAGGAGTTCTGGGAGGTCCGGTTTCATACGAAGGATGCGGCGGAGACGCGCCGGGCGGCGATCGAGGCGCAGCGCGGCTCCGGCCTGCGCTCGGTCGTCATGCGCGACGCCGCCTCCGGCGTGAAGTTCGCGAACAACGAGCCCTGGCGCCCGGCGTTCCGCTCCTCGCAGATCGCGCTCTTCCACGAGGACCACCGCGGCGACGGGATCCAGCACGCCGCGCTCACCGTCGCCGACATCGTCTCGGCCGTTCGCGCCATGCGCGCCCACGGCGTCGAGTTCATGCCGACGCCGGGCACCTACTACGACGCGCTCCCGGAGCGGATCCGGACGAGCGGGATCGGCCGCATCGACGAGGACGTCGCCGCGCTGCGCGAGCTCGGCGTGCTCGTCGACGGCGCCGGGCCCGGGGCGTACCTCCTCCAGATCTTCCTGCGCGACTCGGCGGGCCTCTACCACGAGGCCGAGGCGGGGCCCTTCTTCTTCGAGATCATCCAGCGCAAGGGCGACCAGGGCTTCGGCGCGGGGAACTTCCGCGCGCTCTTCGAGTCGATCGAGCGCGCGCAGCGGGAGGAGGGGCGGGCATAGCTCGCGCGCGAGATGCTCGACCGGATCGTGCAGGGCGCGGTGCCGCGGAAGCACCACCTCGCGTTCCGCGGCGCGGACGGCGCGCTCCTCTACGAGGAGGCGTACACGCGCGCCGGCTTCGACGGCGCGTACACCCTCGCGTACCACCTCGGGCGGCCGCACGTGACGCGCCCCGCGGAGGCGCGGCACGGGTCGCCGCCGCCGCGCGAGGGCCCGGCGCGGCCGCTCTCGCGGAGGCACCTCCGCA
>JAHWYA010000468.1 GCA_020028115.1 Anaeromyxobacter sp. | reverse complement strand
AGCTCCCTTCGCACCCTAGCGGGGCGCCAGGCGAGCGGATGCCCGGGGCGAGCCTGCTCCTCCGGCCCGGTTTGACAGGCGTCCACGCGGACTTACGTTGCGCCCGTCCTAGGAGGGACACGAGACCATGGCGAAGATCATCGGCATCGACCTCGGCACCACGAACTCCGTGGTCGCGGTGATGGAGGGGAAGGACGCGGTCGTCATCACCAACGAGGAAGGCTCGCGCCTGACGCCCAGCGTCGTCGCGTACACGAAGGACGGCGAGCGGCTCGTCGGGCAGGTCGCGAAGCGGCAGGCCATCACGAACCCGGAGAAGACGGTCTACTCCATCAAGCGGTTCATGGGCCGGCGCTTCGGCGAGGTCGCCGACGAGATGAAGCGCGTCCCGTACCACGTCGTCGAGGGGCAGAACGGCGACGCGCGCGTGGAGGTCGACGGCAAGAAGTACAGCGCGCCCGAGATCAGCGCCCAGATCCTGCTCAAGCTGAAGCGGGCGGCCGAGAACTACCTCGGCGAGAAGGTGACGGACGCCGTCATCACGGTGCCCGCGTACTTCAACGACGCCCAGCGCCAGGCGACGAAGGACGCCGGCGAGATCGCCGGCCTGAACGTCCGCCGGATCGTGAACGAGCCGACCGCGGCCGCCCTCGCCTACGGCCTCGACAAGAAGAAGAACGAGAAGATCGTCGTCTACGACTTCGGCGGCGGCACCTTCGACATCTCGATCCTCGAGGTGGGCGAGAACGTCGTGGAGGTGCTCGCGACGAACGGCGACACCCACCTCGGCGGCGACAACATCGACCAGCGGATCATCGACTGGCTCATCGCCGAGTTCAAGAAGGACACGGGCATCGACGTCTCGAAGGACAAGATGGTGCTCCAGCGCCTCAAGGAGGCGGCGGAGAAGGCGAAGATCGAGCTCTCCTCGATGGCGGAGACCGAGATCAACCTGCCGTTCCTCACCGCCGACCAGACCGGGCCGAAGCACCTCTCCATCAAGCTCTCCCGCGCGAAGCTCGAGCAGCTCGTCGAGGACCTCGTGGAGCGGTCCATCGAGCCGACCCGCAAGTGCCTCGCCGACGCGAAGCTCCAGCCGTCGCAGATCGACGAGATCGTCCTCGTCGGCGGCCAGACGCGCATGCCGAAGATCGTCGAGACGGTGAAGAAGTTCTTCGGGAAGGAGCCGAACCGGACCGTGAACCCGGACGAGGTCGTCGCGGTCGGCGCGGCGGTCCAGGCGGGCGTCCTCTCCGGCGAGGTGAAGGACATCCTCCTCCTCGACGTGACCCCGCTCTCGCTCGGCGTCGAGACCCTCGGCGGCGTCATGACGAAGCTCATCGAGCGGAACACCACCATCCCGTGCAAGCGCTCGGAGGTCTTCTCGACGGCGTCGGACAGCCAGACCTCGGTCGAGATCCACGTCCTCCAGGGCGAGCGAGAGATGGCGCGAGACAACCGGACCCTCGGGCGGTTCCACCTCGAGGGGCTGCCGCCGGCGCCGCGCGGCATCCCGCAGATCGAGGTCACGTTCGACATCGACGCGAACGGCATCCTCAACGTCTTCGCGAAGGACAAGGGGACGGGCAAGGAGACGAAGATCACCATCACCCACTCCTCGGGGCTCGCGAAGGACGAGGTCGAGAAGATGGTGGCCGACGCCCGCTCGCACGAGACCGAGGACAAGCAGCGGCGCGAGGAGATCGAGCTGCGGAACCGGGCCGAGAACCTCGCCTACCAGATGGAGAAGCTCCTCAAGGAGAACAAGGAGAAGCTCGCGGCGCCGCTCGCCAAGGACATCGAGGACGCGATCCAGGAGGTCCACAAGGTCCGCGAGAAGGGCGGCGTCGACGAGGTGAAGGCCGCGATGGAGAAGCTCGAGCGCGCGAGCCACAAGGCGGCGGAGGAGCTCTACAAGAGCGCCGCCCCCGGCACCGGCACCGGCGACGGCGGCCCCGGCCCCGGCCCGGACGCCCCCCCGGCCGGAGAGAAGAAGAAGGACGACGTCGTCGACGCGGAGTTCAAGCAGGTGTAACACCGAGGACTCGCGCCTTCGGGCGCGAGTCCGAGCGCCTGTCTTCGTCCAGGCGCGGTCACGCCCGCGTCACGGCCCCGCGTGCCCCGCTCGCCATCTCGGTGTTCCGAGACGGTGGAGCGGGGCGCTCGCTTTTGCCCGGGCCCCGCCTTACGATCCCGGCGCCCCATGCGCCTCATCATCCTGTCGCGCTCCGCGTCGATCCACACGACGCGCCGCCTCGTCGAGGCGGCCCGCGCGAGGGGCGTGCGGGCGCGGGTCGTCGACCCGCTCGAGGTCGAGATGGGGCTCGGCGACGAGCCTGCGGTGTTCTGGCGCCGCCGGCGCTTCCCCGCGGCCGACGTGGTGGTGCCGCGGATCGGCCTCTCCATCCACCAGTACGGCCTCGCGGTCGTGAGCCAGCTCGAGCTCATGGGCGTGCCGGTGGTGAACGGCGCCTACGGCATCGCGGCGAGCCGCAACAAGATGCGCAGCCTGCAGCTCCTCGCGGCAGGCGGCGTCCGGGTGCCCCGCACGGTGATGGCCTCCGATCCGTCCGGCCTGAAGGAGATGGTCCGGCTCGTCGGCGGCGTCCCCGTCCTCGTGAAGCTCCTCTCCACGAGCGAGAAGAGTGGCGTCATGCTCTGCGAGAGCCTCGAGTCGCTCGAGGCCGCCCTCGAGGCGATCCTGGGGCTCGGCCAGAACATCGTCGTGCAGCAGTACGTCCGCGGCGCGAAGGGGCGGGATCTGCGCGTGATCGTCGTCGGCGGCGAGGTCGTCGCCTCGATGCGGCGGAACGCGCCCGCCGGCCGGTTCTCCCGGACGCTCCGGCGCGGCGCCCAGTTCGAGTGCGCCGACCTGCCGCCCGCGTACGCGACGGCGGCCGTCGACGCGGCGCGCGTGCTCCGGCTCGAGGTCTGCGCCGTCGACATGCTCGACGTGAAGGGGCGGCCGCTCGTGTTCGAGGTGAACGGGTCGCCGTCGATCCGCGAGCCGG
>JAHWYA010000467.1 GCA_020028115.1 Anaeromyxobacter sp. | reverse complement strand
GCTCGCCTCGCTTCGCGAGGCTCGCGCCCCCCGAACCCCCCGCTCGCTCTGGGGCAGGCTCATCCGGCTGCCCCTGCGCTCGCATCCCGCGGGTGGTGGCGCCTTCCGGGGCGGGGTGTGGACGGGGACCCAGGGTGGGCGGCGGTACCACCTGCTTCCGCGAGATCAGGCCGGTTTTTCTCGGCACGTCCCGCGCATCCCGGACAGGCGCAGCCGACCGGAGGTACAGAGTGGCCCGCGTCCTCATCGTCGACGACACCGACATCGTGCGGAAAGCGCTCGAGAAGGCCGTCCAGCGGATGGGGCACCAAGCCATCTCGACCTCCGACTCGGTCGAGGCGCTCGAGATGGCCTTGCACGATCCGCCGGACCTCGCGCTCGTCGACTACCGGATGCCGAACATGGACGGCGCGGAGCTGTGGGAGGAGCTGCGGACGGGCCTCGGCGAGCGCTGCCCGAAGGTGCTCTTCGTCTCGGCGACGCCCCCCGAGGTCGTGCGCAAGCGCGTCGAGCGCGTCGGGCAGCCGGCCGGCTTCGTGAAGAAGCCGTTCCACCTCGAGGACCTCGTCCGGGTCGTCGCCGACGCGCTGGCGCACTGATCTGAACGGGGGGCCACTCGCTCCGCCTTCGCGGAGCTCGCGCCCCCCCGACCCCCCCGCTCGCTGCGGGGCAGCCTCATCCGGCTGCCCCTGCGCACCGATCTGAACGGGGGGCCACTCGCTCCGCCTTCGCGGAGCTCGCGCCCCCCCGACCCCCCCCGCTCGCTGCGGGGCAGCCTCATCCGGCTGCCCCTGCGCTCGCCAGCTACTTCTTCTTCGCCTTCGCCCAGTCGAGGTACAGGTCCGCGACGGCGGCGACGTCGTGGTCGCCGCGGCCGCTCTCGACCGCGTCCGCGAGGATCCGGCGCACCGCCTCGTTGATGGGCGCCTTCGCGCCCTGGTCCGCGGCCGCCTCCTGCGCGAGCCGCTGATCCTTCTCCGCGAGCGCGATGGCGAACCGGGCCGAGTAGTCCTGCTTCTCGACGAGCTCGCCCTTCACGAGGAACAGGGGCGAATGGAACGGCGACGCCTGGATCACCTCGACGAGCTTCCAGATCGGCAGGCCGCCGGAGGCGCCGAGGGCGAGCGCCTCGCCGAAGCCGGCGATCATCGCGCCGCCGACCGCGTTGACGCACAGCTTCATGAGCGCGGCGTGGACCGCCTCGTCGAGGTCGATGATCCGCGCCGACACCGCGTGGAGCGCCGGGCGCGCCTTCTCCCGCGCCGAGGCCGCGCCGCCGACGAGGAGCGTGACCTGCGCCTGCTCCGCGGCGGTCTTCGAGCCGAGGATGGGCGCGGCGAGGAAGGCCACGCCGCGGTCCGCGGCCCGCGTCCCGACGCTGCGCGCCGCGCGGGTGCCGGCGGTCGAGAGGTCGACCAGGGTGTCGCCCTTCGCGAGCCCGGCGAGCGCGCCGTCGGGCCCCTCGAGCACCGCCTCGAGCGCCTTCTCGTCGGAGACGCAGGTGAAGACGAGGTCGCGGCCGGCCGCGCACTCCCGTGGCGTGCGCGCGAGCTTCCCGCCCTTCGACACGATGTGGTCCGCCTTCGCCGCGGTCCGGTTCCACACGGTGAGGTCGTGGCCGGCCTTGCGAAGGTTGTTGGCGATGGGCTCTCCCATGGTGCCGAGGCCCAGGAAGCCGATCCGCATGCGCATGGTCCCTTCTTAGATCGGATGAGTGCGGGGGAAAAGACGATCCTCGCGCCCGCGGCGGGAGCTCGCAGGCGCTCGGATCGGGCTGGCGCGGCGCGCCATTCTCTGCGACCCTCCGCAACCCATGGCAGACGCGGACGTCATCGTCGTCGGAGGCGGGATCAGCGGGCTCTCGCTCGCCTGGAAGGCCGCCTCGGAGGGCCGGCGCGCGCTCGTCCTCGAGCGCCAGGACCGGATCGGGGGGTGCTTCCACTCGCAGCGCGGCCCCGGCGACTACTGGTACGAGCTCGGCGCGCACACGACCTACAACAGCTACGGGTCGTTCCTCGACGTGGTGGTCGGCACCGGGCTCGCGGGCGAAGTCGTCGAGCGCGGGCCGGCGCGGGGCCGCTTCGGCCTGCTGCGCGGGGACGAGGTGCGGCTGCTCACGCCGCCGAAGGTCCTCATGCAGCTCGGCTGGCTCGAGGCGGCGGTTCACCTGCCGGCGGGCCTCCTCAGGAAGAAGTCCGGGCAGACGATGTACTCGTACTTCGCCGGCCTCGTCGGGCGCCGGAACTACGACCGGCTCCTGTCGGCGTTCTTCGCCGCGGTCCCGTCGCAGAAGGCGGACGGGTTCCCCGCGGAGGGGCCGGGCTCCCTGTTCAAGAAGCGCGAGCGCCGCAAGGAGTTCCCGAAGAGCTTCGGCCTGCGCCGCGGGCTCGGGAGCGTCTGCGACGCCGCGGCGTCGGCGCCGGGCGTCTCGGTGGAGCGCAACGTCGAGGTCACGCGCGTCTCGCGGGCCGGCGCGGGGTTCGTCGTGACCGCCGCGGACGGGCGCCGCTTCGAGGCGGAGCGCTGCGCGATCGCCGCGACGGCGGACCAGGCGGTGGCGGTGCTCCGCGACGACTTCCACGAGCTCGCGATGGCGATCTCGCGGGTGAAGACCGTCGCCGTCGAGAGCGCCGGGGTCGTCCTCCCGCGCGGCCGGTCGCCGCTCCCGGAGTGCGCGTTCGTGGTGCCGGTCGACGACGTGTTCTTCTCGGTCGTGACCCGCGACCCGTTCCCGGACCCGGAGCGGCGCGGCTTCGCGTTCCACTTCCGCTCGGGCGTCCCCCGCGAGGCGAAGCTCGCCCGCATGGCGGCGGTGCTCCGCGTGCCGCGGGAGGAGCTCGGCGAGGTGGTCGAGGCGCGGCGGACGCTCCCCGCGCCCGCGCTCGGCCACGCGGAGATCGTGGAGGCCGTCGACCGGCTGCTCACGGGGGGGAAGCTCGCCGTCACCGGCAACTACTTCGCAGGCCTCGCCATCGAGGACTGCGTCTCCCGCTCGAACGCCGAGTGGGCGCG
>JAHWYA010000057.1 GCA_020028115.1 Anaeromyxobacter sp. | reverse complement strand
CGCGTCCCCTGGTGGACGCGAGCCGAGCGTCCGCCGCTCCGGCGGCGGCGCGGGCCGCCGCCACGCGCGCGCCGCGCTGGCCGGCGATCTCGACCCGCTGCGTGAGCGCGACCTCGTAGTCGAGGGTCCGCCGGCCACCGGTCTCGCGGGGACCGGCCGCCGCCGACAACTCGGGGTTCGAGGCGAGCAAGGTCGACGCGCCCTCGAGCCGGGCCCTCGCCGCCCGGACCTCCGCCTCCGCCGCGCGGACGTCGGCGTTCTGCGCGAGCGCGCGTTCGACGGCTGCGGGGAGGGTGAGCGGCGGCGCCGCGCGCGCGGGCGCCGCGCTCCCGGCAAGGAGCGCCAGCACCACGAGGTCACGGAACGGCATCTGCTTCCTCCTCCGGGCGCGCGCCGGTGGACCGGGGCACGACCTCGAGACCCTGCTGCCCGCCGCCGAACGCCGCGTACAGCACCGGGAGCACGAGCAGGGTGAGCAGCGTGGACGAGAGCACGCCGCCGATGACGACGGTGGCGAGCGGTCGCTGCACCTCCGCCCCGACCCCGGTGTTGAGGGCCATCGGCACGAACCCGAGCGCCGCGACCGCGGCGGTCATGAGCACGGGCCGCAGCCGCGAGAGCGCGGCGTCGCGGATCGCCTCCCCGAGCGGGACGCCGCGGGCGAGGAGCTGGCGGACCCTCGAGACGAGGACCATGTCGCCGAGGACCGAGACGCCGGACACCGCGATGAACCCCACCGCGGCGGAGATGGAGAAAGGGAGTCCGCGAACGACCAGCGCGAGGACGCCCCCCACCATCGCGAACGGTACGCCCGCGAAGATCCGGAGGCTGTCGAGGACGCGCCGGTAGGTGAGGTACAGGAGCCCGAAGATCAGGGCGAGCGCGAGCGGGACGACGACCATGAGGCGGCGCCGCGCGCGCTCGAGGTTCTCGAACTGCCCCCCGTACCGGACGAAGTACCCTGCGGGGAGCTCGATCTGCGCGTCGATGCGGCGGCGGACCTCGTCCACGAAGCTCCCGAGGTCGCGCCCGCGGACGTTGGCCTGGACGACGAGCCGTCGCTTCGCCCATTCACGCTGGATCGTCGTCGGTCCCGAGACCTCGCGGATCGTCGTGAGCCGGCCGAGGGGGACGCGGTCGCCGGTGGGCGTGCGGACCGCGATGCCGGCGAGCTTCACCGGATCGTCCCGGTACTCGTCGCGCAGCCGCACCGCGAGCTCGAACCGCCGCTCGCCCTCGCGAACCTGGCCGGTGATGCGGGTCCCGAGCGCCTCGACGACGTCGAGCACGTCGCGCGCGGCGATCCCGTGCCTGCCGATCGCGGCGCGGTCCACGGCGACCCGGAGCACGGGCTGGCCCGTGACCTGCTCCACGGTCACGTCCGCCGCCCCGGGGATCTGGCGCACGACCGACTCGATCTCGCGCGCTGTGGCCTTGAGGACGTCGAGGTCCTCCCCGAACACCTTGACCCCGACGTCGCTCCGCACCCCCGCGATCATCTCGTTCACGCGCATCTCGATGGGTTGCAGGAACGACATGCGCATTCCCGGCATGTCCTCGAGCTCCGCCTTCATCTCCGCCGCGAGCTCGTCCTGGGTCTCCGCTCGCCTCCAGCGGTCGCGCGGCTGCAGCGTGACGAAGATGTCCGTGAGCTCGAGGCCCATGGGGTCGGTGGCGACCTCGGCCGTCCCGGTCCGGGACCAGACGCGCTTCACCTCGTCCGGGAACTTCGCGAGGAGGACCTTCTCGATCCGGTCGCCGTACCGCAGCGACTCGGAGAGCGAGACCTCGGCGAGCCTCACCGTGTTGATGACGACGGTCCCCTCGTTGAGGCGCGGGATGAACTCGCTCCCGAGCCGGGTGGCGAGCGCAGCCCCGAGGAGCACGACGAGCGCCGCGCCACCGAGCACGAGCTTCACGTGGCCGAGCGCCCACTGGAGGACGGGGCGGTAGCGCGCCTTCAGCCAGCCGAGGAGCCGGGGCTCCCGGTGCACCCCCCGGCCTACGCCGCGACGCAGCGCCAGCGACGCGAGCACCGGCATCACCGTCATCGACACGAGCATCGAGCCGACGAGCGCGAAGATCACGGTGAGCGCCATGGGGCGGAACATCTTCCCCTCGACCCCCTCGAGCGCGAGGATCGGCAGGTAGACGATCATGATGATGAGCTCGCCGAACAGCGTGGGCTTCCGCACCTCCACCGCGGCATCGCGGACGGTCTCGAGCACCGACCGCTGATCGGTCGGGTCCGAGAGGCGCCGCTCCGCGTTCTCGACGAGGATGACCGAGCTGTCGACGACGAGGCCGAAGTCGATGGCGCCGAGGGACATGAGCGTCCCAGCGATCCCGAAGCGGGTCATGGCGTCGAACGCGAACAGCATCGACAGAGGGATCGCGGCCGCGACGATGAGGCCTGCGCGGACGCTCCCCAGGAACACGAACAGGATCGCGACGACGAGGAGCGCCCCCTCGAGCAGGTTCGTCCTCACCGTCCGCAGGACGAGGTCCACGAGCTCCGTCCGTTCGTAGACCGGCTCGACCTGGACGTCGGCCGGCATCCGGGGCTTCACCTCGGCGAGGCGCTTCGCGAGCGCAGCGGTGACGGAGTGGCTGTTCTCGCCGACGAGCATGAAGCCGAGGCCCAGGATGGCCTCGCCCTCTCCGTCGGCCGTCGTCGCGCCCCGCCGGATCTCGTGCCCGACCTGCACCTGGGCGACGTCCCGCACCCGGACCGGCACGCCGCGCCGCGCCGCGACGACCACCTCCTCGATCGCGCGGCCGCCGTCGAGCGCGCCCACGCCGACGACGAGCGTCGCGCTCCCCCCGCGCTCGACGACCCCGCCGCCGACGTTCGCGTTGTTGGCCTCGAGCGCGCGGTAGAGGTCGCCGAGAGAGAGATCGAACTGCTGGAGCCGTCGCGGGTCGGCGACGACGTGCCACTGCTTCTCCGTCCCGCCCCAGGCGTTCACCTCGGCGACGCCCTGCACGCTCCGGAGCTGGGGCGCGATGACGTAGTCGTGCAGCGTGCGGAGCTCCTCGAGGCTCCGCGTCTCGCTCTTCACGACGTAGTGGAAGACCTCTCCGAGGCCGGTCGCGACCGGACCGAGCGTCGGGCGGGCGACGCCGGCGGGCAGCTCGACGCGTCCGATCCGCTCGGCGACCTGCTGGCGCGCGAACCAGACGTCGGTCCCGTCCGCGAACCGCAGCGTCACCTGCGAGAGGCCGAACTTGGAGATGGACCGGAGCTCCTCGACCCTGGGGAGGCCGGCGAGCGCGTTCTCGATCGGGATCGTGAGTTGCTGCTCGACCTCCTCGGGCGTGAGCGCCGGCGCGCCGGCGTTCACCTGGACCTGCGTGGGGGTGGTGTCCGGAAACGCGTCGATGGGCAGGTCGCGGAACGCGAGCACGCCCATCCCGACGACCGCCGCCGCTGCGCCCAGCACGAACCAGCGGTGCCGGAGCGACCAGTCGATGGTCCGGGTGAGCATCTACTTCTTCTCCTCGAGGTCGCAGCACCCCGCCCCGATGGACTCCTTCATGATCTCGGTCTTCAGGAGGAACGCGCCGGTGGTCGCCACCTCCTCGCCGCGCTCGAGGCCGGACACGATCTCGACGGCGTCGCCGTCGGCGTCGCCGGTCCGCACCACGACCGGCTCGAACACCCGGTCACCCCGCTTCACGAAGACGACCGTCCGCCCCTCGGCGCGCTGGACGGCGTCGCGCGGCACCACCAGCGCGTCGTGCTCCGCGGTGATCCGGATGTGGCCCCGCAGGAAGACGCCGGCCTTGAGCGACCGGTCGCGGTTCGGCAGCTCCACCCGGGCACGGACCGTGCGCGAGGCGGGGTCCACCGCCGGCGCGACCCGGGAGATCTTCGCCTCGCGAGGCGCGCCCTTCGTGCCCTCGAACACGATCCGGACCGACTGACCCGGCCGCACGAGCGCCGCGTCCGCCTCGGGGACCTCCAGCTGTGCCCACA
Organism: Anaeromyxobacter sp.; assembly: GCA_020028115.1. Taxonomy (GTDB): domain Bacteria; phylum Myxococcota; class Myxococcia; order Myxococcales; family Anaeromyxobacteraceae; genus Anaeromyxobacter. Next base: position 4,260 of record JAHWYA010000057.1, on the reverse strand, counting down.
TGGTCGAGAGGTCCGCCACCTGGACGAGCACCTGCCCCGCGCTCGCCGCCTTCCCCGCCACCGCATCCCGCGCGACCACGGTGCCGGCGAACGGGGCGCGCAGCACCGAACGACCCGCGCCGCCCTCGGGGGCGGCTCCCGCCGCTCCGAGCGCGGACCGGAGCGCGTCGTGCTCCGCCTGCGCGGCCGCGAGCTCGCGCCGGGCCTCCTCGACGCTCTTGCGAGGGCTGAGGCCGCTCTGGGAGAGCTGTTCCTCCCGCGCCACGCCGGCCCGCGCCGCGTCCACGCGCGCGCTCGCTGCCGCGAGCCGCGCCTGGTCGGAGCCCACCGAGGCCGAGGTGAGCACCACGAGCGGCTGCCCTTGCTTCACGTCGTCGCCGACGTCGACCTTCACGTCGACGATCAGCGCCTCTCCGCGGGCGGAGACCTGCGCGAGGCGGTTCTGGTCGAACTCGAGCTGCCCGACCACCTCCAGCACCTTCGCGACCTTCCGCGCCTCGGCGACCCGTGTCGCGATCCCCGCGTCGCGCAGGGTCTGCACCGACGCGAGCCTGACCTCGAGCCCCGGCTCGGGGAACACGGGCGGCGCCTTCCCCGCCGGGACCCGGTCCGGATGGCAGATCGGACAGACCGACTCGGGATACCCGTGCTCGCGGCAGTAGTCCCCCGCGGCCACGAGCTTCGCCACGAGGCGCGGGTTGCACTTCGGGCACCTCGACTCGGGGACCGCGTGCTCCTTGCACCAGTCCTCGTCCGCCGACGCGGCCGTGAAGGTGAGCTTCGGGTTGCACCTCAGGCACTGCGACTCCGGCACGCCGTGCTCGTCGCACCAGTCGCCCTGGTCCTTGAAGACCGCGACGAGCTCCGGGTTGCACCGCGTGCACAGCTCGGCGGGCACGCCGTGCTCGCAGAGCTTCACGGCGCCCGGAGCGTGGGCCGGGGTCGCACCCGACGCCGGCGTCGCCGCGGCCGCGTGCCCGTGGCCGGCGTGCGGATCGGCCTCGGGCGGTGCCGTCTTCGCCGGTGCGGCGCGCGTGCAGGCGACGGCGAGCGTCGCGGCGCCGACGAGAAACGCGAGCCGGCGCGGCGTCACTTCACGCCCTTCTTCGCGAGCTCCGGGTGGCACGGCGCGCACTGCGACTCGGGGCGCTCGTGCTCCGCGCACCAGTCGCCCTTCGCCTTGTACACGGCGGAGAGCTTCGGGTTGCAGCGGGTGCAGAGCGACTTCTGGACGCCGTGCCCGCACTTCTCCTGCTGGGCCCGCTGCTCGGGAGGCGTCCTCGGCGCTGCGTGCGGGTGACCTTCGGTGGCGATGGCAGGGGCTCCGGTGAGCGCGGCGACGGCGGCGGCGATGCGGATGGTGGTCGACATGTGAGCTCCGGGCGCCGGGAGAGCCCGGCGCGAGGCGGCCTGGAGGGGCGAGGTGGTTCAGCACGGCGCGCCCGCGGGCTGCGGACGCACCTCGAGCGCGAACGTCGCGCTCAGGCTCGCGGCGGATGGAAGATGTCCGTCACCGGCGGGCCGACGACGGGCTCGGAGGCGGTGACGGCGAGCGCAACACCGGACGGCGCGGGCGGCGCCACGACCGGCACGCTCTCGATCGCGGCCCGGATGGGGCAGCACGCGCACGCCAGGCCCGGAGGGCAGTCCGTGCACGGACCGTGCTCCCCCGAGGTCTCCCCCTCGCAGCACGCCGACTCGCCGATCGCGCTCGCGACCTCGAGCGCGCCGCTCGAGAGCAGCGCGGCGGCGACGAGGAGGATGCGGAGGTAGGAGGTCATCCGGCGGGCTCCACGTTTACCGGGCGCCGCGCGGCGGGTCAACGCTCGGCCCGGGCCCGGCCGCGGGCGGCGGGGATTCGCTCGCCAGCTTGGTCAGCAGGCGCCTCATCCCCCTCGAGTTCCAGTCGCGTGGGCCGTCGAACCGCGCGACGAGCTGCGCGTCGACGACGAGGAACGCGGCGGGGAGCACGTCGACACCGAGCGCCTCCGCCGCACGCCGGTCGACGTCGGGGCGGTAGCCGAGCTCCGCGGGCGGTGCGCCCCGGAAGAACTCGCGGACGGCCGCCTCCTCGTGGTCCTCCCCGAACGTGACGAGCGAGATGAGCGCGGGCGGATCGCGCGCGAGGGCCCGTAGGCCGGGGAGCTCCTCGCGGCACGGCGGACACCACGTCGCCCAGAACACGACGAGGACCGGTCCGGTGCGCTCCACCGACGGCACCGTCCCACCGTGAATCCGCGTGTAGGACGGGTGCTCCGGCTCGGAACACCCGAGCGAGGCAGCGACCGCGGCGGCGACGAGCGGGCCGCGAAGGCGGGAGGGGAACGGCACGCGCCCAGGATACGCGCGAGCGGGTCTCGCGGAGGGCCCGTTCACGCGTACGCCCTCAGGAGCCCCATCGCTCCGCCGAGCAGGACCACGACGATCAGGTTCACGTCGAAGCGCCAGACCGCGACGAAGGCGAGGACGGCGAGCGCTGCCGCGAACGGACCGGGGACGCTGACCGGCACGAGGGTCGCGGCGAGCGCGACGATGAGCCCGAGCGTCCCCGCCGAGAAGCCCCACAGGACGTCTGCCGCGCGCGGAAGGTGCTCGACCCGCTCGATGTACCGGCCGAGCCCGAGGACGAGCACGAAGCTCGGCAGGAACAGGAAGAAGCAGCCCACCAGCGCTCCCGCGGGGCCCGCCGCCAGGTAGGACAGGAAGATCCCGATCGAGATGAGCGGTCCGGGGGTCGTCTCTCCGAGCGCCAGCCCGTCGATGACCTGACGGTCGTTCAGCCATCCGTACCGGTCCACCGTCTGCTCGCGCAGGAAGGGGAGCACGGTGTACGCCCCGCCGAAGGTGACGAGCGCCGCCTTCGTGTTCACCCACGCCACGTCGACGAGGCGCGCCGGCCGGCCCTCCGGCGGACCCGGGCGCCCGGAGGACGACGGCGCCTCGAGCGTTGTACCCGGCGGCCGCGCCGCCGAGAGGGGCTGCGCGAGGCGCGCGCCGGTCACGACCGCGGCGACCAGCAGCACGAAGAGCCACCCGTGGACGGGCGAGTGGGTCGCGCTCGACGCGCGCTGGCGCGCCCCGAGCGTGAGGCCGAGCACCCCGCACCCCACGAGGATCGCGACGAACGGAACGCCTGCGGCGTAGCTCGCGAGGAACGCCGCGGTCATCACGACGTACGACAGGCGGCCCCTCAGCGCCCGCCGCGAGATCCGGATCGCCGCGGCGGCGACGAGCGCCATCGCGACCGGCCGCACTCCGTCGAGGAACCCCGCGACCGCCGGGAGCCGTCCGTACGACTCGTAAACCCAGGCGAGCGCGGTGAGGGTGACGAGCCCGGGCCAGATGAACAGGACGCCGGCCGCGATCCCTCCGGCGACTCCACGGCGCAGGTACCCAAGGTGGATCGCGAGCTCGAGCGCCTCGGGACCGGGGAGCACGTTCGCGAAGTCGAGCAGGTGCACGAACTGGCCGTCGCTCAGCCAGCGGCGCTGCTCGACGGACACCCGGTGCATGAAGCCGATCTGCGCGACCGGTCCGCCGAACGAGTTCAGCCCGACCCAGCCCATCGTGCGGAGGAACGGGCCCCACGCGTCCCGCTGCTCGCGCGGCAGCGGACGCGGCGCCAGCGCCGGCTCGCCCGGGGTCGCGCTCGCGTGATCCATCCTGTCGCCGAGTTAACGACGCGGCCAGCCCGCCTCAACCGGAACGCGGATGCCGGCGCTACGTGATCGCTCCGCGCGCGTCGATGGCGATGACCCGCTCGACCCGGCCGCCGGCGAGCCCGCCGCGCACGCCCACGTAGCGGTCGTGCAGGTTGACGGTGGGATCGCAGTGGCCCGGGACGAGCCAGATGGTCTCGCCGAGCGCGGGAGGCGGCGCGCCGTCCAGCGGGCGGAGGATCCCGTGCTCGTCGCCGCCGTTCTCGAACGCGAGCCGTCGCCGCCCCGCGGGATCGTGGACGTGAGGGGGCCCGGAGTCGACGGCGTGGCTCTTGTGCCCCGCGTCCACGACCGCACGGTCCGGCCCGGCGCTCATGACCTGGGTCATCACGAAGAGCGCGTGCTCGAACTGCGGGTGCGCGGGGTCGCGGTCGTTGTCGGCGTAGTCGCGGTCCATGAAGAGGTAGCTGCCGGCCTGGAGCTCGCCGAAGACCCCGCTCGCCGCCTCGAGCATGTACGTCCCCGTGCCCGCGCCGGTCACGAGCGGGCAGGGCAGGCCAGCCCGCTCGAGCGCCTCGCGCGTCGCCCGCGCCGCCGCGAC
>JAHWYA010000466.1 GCA_020028115.1 Anaeromyxobacter sp. | reverse complement strand
GCCGAGGCCGGCGCGACCGTCGCCGTCCTCCTCGGCGGCGCCCCCGCGGGCACCGCCGTCGCCGCCGCCGGGGGCACGTTCTCGCTCGCCGTCGCGGTCCCGGAGGGGACGGCCACCTTCACGGCGACCGCGACCGACGTCGCAGGCAACGGGTCCGCGACGTCGAACGCGGTGTCGGTCCTCGTGGACCGCTCCGCCCCGCTCGCCCCCGCCCTCGACGCGGTGGCGTCGCCCACGAAGGACGACCCGCTCGCCGTCACCGGCAGCGCCGAGGCGGGCGCCGTCGTGGAGCTCTTCCTCGACGGCGTCTCCCGCGGGACCACGGTCGCGGGCCCGGCGTTCTCGTTCTCGCTCGCGGGCGTCGCGCAGGGGGCGCACCTCGTCACCGCCACCGCGACCGACGCGGCCGGCAACGTCTCGCCGGTCTCGTCACCGGTCGCCTTCCTCGTCGACCGGACCGCGCCCGGGCTCGCGACCGTCGACTCGCCCGCGAACGGCGCGGTGCTCGGGAACCCGGCCGCGCCGGGCGGCGCCGTGACGTTCTCCGGGACGTCCGAGGCTGCGAGCACCGTCGAGGTCGAGGTGGACGGCGTGGTCCTCGGCCTGGCCGCGGCCCCGGGCGGCACCTGGACCGCCACCTTCACGCTCCTCGGCGGCCCGCACGCGGTGCGAGTCCGCGCGACCGACCTCGCCGGCAACGCCGGCGCGTGGAGCGGGTCCTCGGCGTTCACGCTCGACCTGTCGGGACCGCTCGCGCCGGGGCTCGACGCGCTCGTCTCGCCCACGTCCGCCGCGGACGTGACCGTGACCGGCGTCGCGGAGGCCGGCAGCTCCGTCGGGATCTACGTGGACGGCGTGTTCGCCGGCACGGCCGTCGCCGGCGGGAGCGGCGCGTTCTCGCTCGACGTCACCCTCGCCGAGGGGACGCGCGTCCTCACCGCCGTCGCGGTCGACGCGGGCGGGAACGCCTCGCCCGTCTCGAACGCCGTGACCGTGGTCGTGGACCTGACCGCGCCCGCGGCGCCCGCCATCGACCCGCTCCTCACCCCGACCAATGCCTTCTCGGTGCTCGTGACCGGGACGACCGACGCCGGGACGACCGTGACGGTGTACCGCGACGGCGTCGCCGTCGGGACCGCGGCCGAGTCGGGCGGCCGGTTCGCGCTCGTGGTGCCGGTGGCCCAGGGCTCGCGCACCTTCACCGCGACCGCCGAGGACCCGGTGGGGAACGTCTCGCCGCCCTCGGGCGCCGTGACGATCCTCGTCGACCGGGCCGTGCCCGCCGCCCCGGTGCTCGATCCGCTCGCCACGCCCACCAACGCCGTCTCCGTGACGGTGACCGGCACGACCGACCCCGGGACGACCGTGACGGTCTACCTCGACGGCGTCGCCACCGGGACCGCCCCGGAGTCGGGCGGCCGCTTTACGCTCGACGTGCCGGTGGCCGGCGGCTCGCACACGTTCACGGCGATCGCCGCGGACGCCGCCTCGAACCCGTCCGCCACGTCCAACGCCGTGACCGTGGTCGTCGATCAGGCGGCGCCCGCCGCGCCGTCGCTCGACCCGGTCGCCACGCCCACCAACGCGTCGTCGCTCACGCTGACCGGCACCGCCGAGGCGGGGACGACCGTGACCGTCTACCGGGACGGCGTCGCCGTCGCGACGCTCCCCGCGCCGGCGGGCACCTTCTCCGTGACGGTCCCGCTGTTCGCGGGCACCATCACGTTCACGGCGACCGCGGCCGACCCCGCCGGCAACGTCTCGTCGCCGTCGGGCGCCGTGACGGTGGTCGTCGACCACGCCGTGCCTGCCGCGCCGGTGCTCGACCCGCTCGTCACGCCGACCAACGCCGTCTCCGTGACCGTGACCGGCACCGCCGACGCCGGCGCGATCGTGACGCTGTACGCGGACGGCGTGCCCTCCGGCGGCGCCGTCGCCGCGGGCGACGGGACCTTCTCGATCCCGGTCGCCGTCCCGCAGGGGACCACGACGTTCACCGCCGTCGCGTCGGACCTCGCCGGCAACGCGTCCGGGCCGTCGAGCGCGGTCTCGGTCGCGGTCGACCGGATCGCGCCGGACGCACCGCTCCTCGCGCCGCTCGACTCGCCCACCGGGGCGAGCACCGTGACCGTGGCCGGCTCCGCCGAGCCGGGCAGCGTCGTGACCGTGTACCGCGACGGCGTCGCGGTCGGGACCGCCGTCGCCGCGCCCTCGGGCGCGTTCGCGGTCGACGTCGCCGTCACCGACGGGACGTTCGACTTCACGGCGTCCGCGACGGACGACGCGGGCAACGTCTCCTTCGGCTCGGCGGCCGTGACGGTCGTCGTGGACCACGCGCTGCCGGCGCCGCCGGTGCTGGGCGCGCTCGCCTCGCCGACGAACGCGACCACCCTCGCCGTGTCCGGCACCGCCGAGGCCGGCGCGACGGTCACCGTCTACCTGGACGGCGCGCCGGCGGGCAGCGTCCTCGCCGCGGACGGCACGTTCGTCCTCGCCGTCGCGGTGCCGGAGGGCGACCTCGCCTTCTCCGCCACCTCCAGCGACGGGGCGGGGAACGTCTCCGCGCAGTCGGCCACCGTCTTCGTGACCGTCGATCGCACGCCCCCGGGCGCGCCCGCCGTCCTCTCGCCGGCGAACGGCGCGCTCCTCGGCGCCGCGGCGGCTCCCGCCGGCGCGGTCGGCTTCACCGGCGCCGCCGAGGCCGGCACGACCGTCGAGGTCGAGGTGGACCTCGTCGTCACGACCGTCTCCGCCGCGACCGGCGCCTGGGCCGTGACCCTCCCGCTCGCCGACGGTGCGCACCAGGTGCGCGCCCGCGCGGTGGACGCCGCCGGGAACGCCGGGTCGTGGAGCGCCACGCGTGCCTTCACCCTCGACACGGCCGCCCCCGCCGCCCCCTCGCTCGATCCGCTCGTCACCCCGACGAACGCCGCGACGATCCTCATGACCGGGACCGCCGAGGCGGGCGCGACCGTCACGATCGCCGGCGGGTCGTTCTCCGGCGCCACGACCGC
>JAHWYA010000465.1 GCA_020028115.1 Anaeromyxobacter sp. | reverse complement strand
CCTCGCCGCCACCACCACCGTCCGGTACCAGGGGGTCGACACGCTCTTGAACGAGGAGGCGCCGCAAGAGGCGCGCTACGTGGTGGACCTCGTGCCACCCATCACGGTCGCCGATCCCCCCGCGGGCGCCTCGCCAGCGCCGCTGGCCGTAACGCTCTCCTGCCAAGACGCCGACACCGCCTGCGCTGGGACCCGCTTCACCACGGACGGCTCCGCGCCGGGGCCGGGATCGCCGCTCGCGGATGGTCCGATCGCGATCGAAGTCAGCACCATTCTGCGCTTCGCCTCGGTGGACGCGGTCGGGAACGGCGAGCCGGTTCGCGAGGCCCGCTACGTCGTCGACCCGGAGCCTCCGGCGGCGCGCGCCGCGCCGCCCGGTGGCGCGTACGGCGCGGGGCTCGTCGTGACGCTCACCTGCGAGGACGGCGGAGGGTCGGGCTGCGCCGGCCTCTGGTACACGCTCGACGGATCGACGCCGACGCGCGCCTCTACGCCCTACCTCGGGCCCGTTTCCATTCCCGCGAGCGCCACACTGCACTTCGTCGCATTCGACGGTGCAGGGAACGCAAGCCCGGTCGGCGCCGAGAGCTACGCCGTCGACGCGACCCCTCCGCGGCTCGTCGAGTCCACTCCGGTCCAGGGGGCGGGCGGCGCCGATCCGTCGACCCCGGTCCGCCTGGTCTTCGACGAGCCGCTCGTGGCGGCCGCGCTCACCGCAACCGTGAACGGCATCCCGGCGGCGCTCGCCTACGATCCGGCGGCGCGGACCGTCGCCGTAATGCCGCCGGTCGCGCTCGCCCACGAGGCGGATTACGTCGTCGCGCTCGAGGGCGTGCGCGACACCATCGGAAATGCGGCCGGGCCGATCTCGCTCTCCTTCCGCACCCGGGGGGTGCCGCTCACGCTCGGCGGCGCCGGCTCGGCGACGGCCGCGGCGCGCGGGATCGCCTTCGACGCGGCCGGGAACGGCGTCGCGCTCCACTCCACGCATACGGGCAAGGGCCGGAAGCTCTTCCTCGCGCGCTGGGACGCCGCCGCGGCGACGTGGCGAGCGCCCGTCGAGGTGGCCCGCGAGGACGTCGCGACCGCCGGCGCTCCGTTCCCGGCGACCGTCGCGTCCGACGGCGCCGGGTTCCTCGTCGTCTGGAGCACCGGCGCGGCCGTGATCGCGCGGCCGCTCGACGCCGCGGGCGCGCTCGGCGACCCGATCACGCTGTGGCAGCGCCAGGCCACGGCCCTGGCCGCGACGCCGACCCGCGGCATCGGCTGGGCGGTCGTGGCGAGCTTCGGCGGCGCGCTCGAGGCGGTGATGTCGGTCGGCCTCCGGTTCGAGGCACCCGAGCAGATCGGCTTCTCCAGCGGGCCGGTGAAGCTCATCTCCCGGAAGAACCAGTGCGTCGCCACCTATCGCCGGGTGAGCGGGGGCCAGTCGAGCATCGTGGTGTCCTTCCCGGTGTTCCCGGCCGGCTGGCAGGAGTGGGTGATCTACACGGCGTCGAACGCGCTCACCGATCCCGACGTGGCCGAGCACGACACCGCGGGCGTCGGGGTCGCCTTCACGATCCGGGGTGAGACGGCGGGCGAGGTGGTGGCCTTCGTGACCGACGTCGGGTTCTTCCTGCCCGGCCAGGTCGTGTCGCTGGGCGACGGCGCGACGAGCGCGTCGATCGCCGCCACCGCCGGCGGGTTCGCCATCGCCTGGCAGGCGAGCGGCGGGGAGGGGGTGACGGTGACCGAGGCCGCCTACCGCCCGCCGGGACCGGAGGGGACCTGGTCGGCCCCGGAGATCATCTGGACGGCGGCGGGCGCTCCAGCTCTGACGCGGCTCGCGCCGGGCGCTGCCGGATGGCTCGCCATCGCGGCTACCGGCGGCGCCGCGCCCGAGGCGGTGGTCTCGGAGCACGGGCCGGCCGGCTGGTCGGCGCCGGAGCCGTTCGCGCCAGCGGGCGCTCCGGTCGGGCGGCTCGCGCTCGCCGCGACGCCGGACGGCGTCGCGCTCTCCTACGACCAGGACGACGGCGACGGCCAGCGGATCCGGGCGGTGCGGCGGGCGGGCGGCGTCCTCGCCCCGATCGTCGAGCTGCTGCCGCCGCAGCCCGGGAGCGCCCGCGACCTCGAGGTGGCTGGCGACGGCGCCGGAGGCTCTCTCGCCGTCTGGACCGAGGAGCACCGAGGTGGCCCGGCCGTATTCGCTGCGCGCGGCGGTGGCGGAGCGTTCGGCCCGCCGGTGCTGGTGGCGCTCGGCGCCGATCAGCCGGCCGTCATCGCCTTCGGCTCCGACTTCGCCCTGGTCTACCGGCGGGGCGGCACGTGCGAGGGCCGTGTCCTCGGGGCGGGCGGGCTCGGGCCCGCGGTGCGCCTGGACGTGGGCGCTGCGGGTCCCTGCTCCGCGCCGCGGATGGTCTCGGACGGCGCGCACGTCCTCGCGACGTGGCGGGTGGCGTGGGGCACCCTCGGCGCGGCGTGGCTCGACGCCGCGGGCTGGTCGCCGCCGTTCTGGGTCGTGAACGGGCAGTCCGCCGAGTTCGGCTTCGACGCCGCCGGCCGAGACGGCCGGTTCGCGGTCGCGTGGGGCGGGACCTACGACCCGCTCCAGGCGCGGCTCGCGACGGGGCCGGCCGCAGCGAACTGGGGGCCGGTGACCGACGTGGGCGTCTGGGTCCAGCACGGCGGCGTGAGCCGAGGACCGGCGCTCGCGGCGGGCCCGGCCGGGTTCGGAGCGGTCTGGGCCGCCTACAACCGGGTCTGGGCGGCCGTCTCCGCGAACGGGGCGACGTGGGCCGCGCCGGTGCTGGTCGACGCCCCGACAGCGTCCTGCAGCGCGCCCACGGTGGCGGCGCTCGCCGACGGCTTCGCGGCCGCGTGGGACTGTCGCGGCGCGCGGGCACGTGTCTGGCGGAACGGCTGGAGCGAGCCGGTGGCCTTGTCTGCCACCGACACCGCCGCAATGCGGCTCGCGAGCGGGACGCCAGGCGTGGCCGTTCTGTTGCGGGAGAGCGTCGGCGGCGCGCTCCGCGGGACCACCTG
>JAHWYA010000464.1 GCA_020028115.1 Anaeromyxobacter sp. | reverse complement strand
CCGGGCGCGCGGCGCGGCGGAGCGACGTCCGACGAAGCGTTCGACGCGGCGCTCGCCCGGACCGGCGCCGTCCGGGTCCCGACGCTCCGGACGATGTTCGCGGCGGCGGCGCTCCTCGCGACGCCACGCCCGGTGAGCGGGAACCGGCTCGCGATCCTCGGTAACGCCCGCGGCATCGGGCTCCTCGCGGCGGACCGCGCCGCGGACCTCGGCGTCCCCGTCCCGCCGCTCGGGGCCGAGACGCGCGCCCGGCTCGACGCGGTGCTTCCTCCCACCGGCGAGCACGCGAACCCGGTGGACCTCCTCGGGGATGCGGACCCGGCCCGGTACGGCGCGGCGGCCGAGCTCTGTCTCGCGGACCCCCACGTCGACGCTGTCCTCGCCCTGCTCGCGCCGCACGCCCTCGCGCGGCCCCTCGAGTGCGCGGACGCGGTGATCGCCGCGGCCCGCGGCAAGCCCAAGGCGCTCTTCGCCTGCTGGATCGGGGAGGAGTCCGTCCGGGGCGGCCGGGCGCGGTTCGTCGAGGCGGCGGTCCCGGAGTTCGCCTCCCCCGAGAGCGCGGTGGAGGCCTTCGCGATCCTCGCGACGCATGCCCGCAACCAGGAGCTCATGCGGCAGCTGCCCGGGCCGCTCGCGGCGGACGCGCTGCCGTACGTCGACCGGGCCCGCGACGTCGTCGGCACCGCCCTCGCGCGCCATCGCTCCGAGCTGACCACCGCCGAGCTGCAGCGCCTCCTCGCGGCCATCGACGTCCGGGACCGCAACGCGTCGGGCCAGCGGGTGCGCGGGACCGAGCTCTACGTCGGGGTCGCCCGCGACGCGGTCTTCGGGCCGGTGATCCGGTTCGGCCGCGGCGGCGCCGCCGGGCTCGTCGGCGACCCGGTCGTCGCGGTCCCGCCGCTCGACACCGCGATCATCGAGACGCTCGTGCGGACGAGCCGCCTCGCCCCGCTCTTCACCGCGGAGGGCGGCATGCAGCCGGCGGAGCGCGCCGCGTTCGAGCGGACCCTGTGGGCGCTGTCCGAGCTGGTGAGCGAGGTCCCGGAGATCCGCGAGCTCGAGATCGCGCCGCTCGTCGTCGCGGGGACCGAGGTCTACGCGGGCGGCGCCCGCGTCGCGATCGCCGCGCGGCCGCCGGGCGGCGACCGCTACGACCACATGGCGATCCACCCGTACCCCTCGGACCTCGTCGAGCGGTGGGAGCTCCCGGGCGGCCTCGCGGTGACGGTTCGCCCCATCCGGCCGGAGGACGCCGAGATGGAGGCGAGCTTCGTCCGGAACCTCTCCGACCACGCCCGCCACTTCCGGTTCGGCACCGCCCTCCGCGAGCTGTCCCGCGAGATGCTCGTCCGGTTCACCCAGATCGACTACGACCGGGAGCTCGCGCTGCTCGTGCTCGTCGACCAAGGCGGCAAGGAGACCGAGATCGCGGTGGCGCGCTACGCGCAGACGGGCCCCGACAGCGCCGACCTCGCGGTCGTCGTCTCGGACGCCTGGCAGGGGAAGGGGCTCGGCCGGCGGCTCCTCACCCGGATCATCGAGATCGCTCGCGCGCGCGGGATCGTCCGCCTCGAGGGGGAGATGCTCGCCGAGAACCTCCCGATCCGCCGCCTCCTCGCGAGCCTGGGGTTCACGTTCCACCGCGATCCGGAGGGCGGCGACATCGTCCTGTTCGAGCAGGTATATCCCGCCACGGCGCCCGCGCCGTGAGCGCCGGGGGGTCGGGGCGCGGGGCGCGCTTTGCCAGCCCTCGACGCGGTCCGGTAGGATCCGGCGCCAGCGTGCGCCAGGAGAAGAACACCGTCTCGATCCACTTCGTGGAGTGCGCGGTCGCGCGGCTCTCCGCCGAGGCGCGCGCGCGGGTGCTCGCCGCGAGCCACGTCCCGCCGGAGCTGCTCGGGGTGCCGCACGCCCGCGTCCCGGCGGAGGCGTTCTCGGCGATCTGGCTCGCGGTGGCGCGCGAGCTCGACGACGAGTTCTTCGGGCTCGACCGGCGGCGGATGAAGGTCGGCACCTTCGCGTTCCTGTGCCACTCGGTGCTCCATTCCCCGGACCTCGGGGTCGCGCTCCGGCGGCTCCTCCGCGGGTTCGCCCTCGTGCTCGACGACGTGCACGGCGAGCTGCGCGTCGAGGGGGGGCGCGCCGTCATCCGGCTCTCGAACGGGATCGCCGATCCGGAGGCCCGCCGGTTCGCCGACGAGACGTTCCTCATCATGGTGCACGGGATCGCCTGCTGGCTCGTGGGCCGCCGGCTCCCGATCATCGTCGCGGAGTTCGCGCACCCGCGCCCCGCCCACGCGGCGGAGTACGGCGTCATGTACTCCCAGGCGCTGGGCTTCGACGCGCCGCACACCACGATCCAGCTCGACGCCGCGCTCCTCGCCGCGCCGGTGATCCAGGACGAGGCGACGCTGAAGAAGTTCCTGCGGACGGCCCCGCGGTCGGTGTTCCTCAAGTACAAGAACGAGGACAGCTGGACCGCGCGGCTCCGCCGCCGGCTGCGCGGGTCCATCGGGCGGGGGGAGTGGCCGCGCCTCGAGGACGTCGCGCGAGAGTTCCGCATCGCGCCGACGACGCTCCGGCGGCGCCTCGAGGCGGAGGGGACGAGCTACCAGGGGATCAAGGACGAGCTCCGGCGCGACGCCGCCGTCCACCAGCTCTGCGGGACGCGGCTCAGCATCGCCGACATCGCGAGCGCGCTCGGCTTCCAGGAGACGAGCGCGTTCCACCGCGCGTTCAAGCGGTGGAGCGGCCTGCAGCCGGGGGAGTACCGGCGACGGGCCGAGCTCGCGCCGGCGGAGGGGGGGGAGGGGACGGCGGCCGGGACGCCGACGCAGGAGCGGTGAGCGGGGCGGGGAACCCCGTTCGTCCTGACCGTAGCGGTCTCCCGGAGCTTCCTGAAGAAGCTCGCCGCCGCACGCGACGCGCTCTCCCACTCGCACCCGGGAGCGACCGACGAGGAGATCCTCGCAGCCGGCCTCGACCTCCTGCTCGAGCGCGCCGCCAAGCGGCGCGGGCTGGTCAAGA
>JAHWYA010000463.1 GCA_020028115.1 Anaeromyxobacter sp. | reverse complement strand
GGTCGGGGTCGGGGTCGGGGTCGGGGTCGGGGTCGGGGTCGGCTCCAGAATCCCGTCCCACCGCCCGCCCACCACCCCGCCAGGGGTCCGCCCGGCGGCCCGTCTTCCTTGACGCCCCTGTCACCATCTGTTACCTACAGCCGACATTTTCGCGCCCGGGCAGCCGGGTTCCGAAAGTGGGCCGCGGTCGCGCCCACTTTTTCGTTTTTCTGGGGTCGAGTCTTCATGACGGGAGTCGGACAGGAGTCGGTGGTCGAGCGCGCGCGGCGCGTGCTCGAGCCCGTCCTCGTCCGGGACGGGTACGAGCTCGTCGAGGTCGAGTGGATCCGCGGCGGCGGCCGCTTCACGCTCCGCGTCTTCATCGACAAGGCCGGCGGCGTGAACATCGACGACTGCCAGCTCGTCTCGCGCACCATCGAGCCGATCCTCGACGTCGAGGACTTCATCGAGCCCGCGTACGACCTCGAGGTCTCGTCCCCCGGCCTCGACCGCCCGCTCCGGACCCCGGAGCACTTCTCCCGGTACTCCGGCCAGCGCGTCCAGGTGAAGGCGTACGGCCCGATCGCCGGCACGGCGGAGGGGTCGTCCCCGCGGAAGAGCTGGACCGGCAAGCTCGAGGGGTTCGCGGACGGCGCCGTCCTCGTGGACGTCGACGGCGTCCTCCACCGCATCCCGCACGATCAGATCGCGAAGGCCCACCTCGAGTACGACGTCGACGCGGACCTGCGCAGGAAGGACTGACCATGCAGCAGAACGTGAACCTCAACCTCATCCTCGACCAGGTCGCCAAGGACAAGGGCATCGACCGGCAGAAGCTCGTCGAGATCCTGGAGGAGTCGATCGCGAGCGCCGCGAAGCGGCACTTCGGGATGGAGCGGAACCTGAAGGCCCGCTACGACGAGGACAAGGGCCAGATCGACCTCTTCCAGGTGCTCACCATCGTCGCCGACGCGACGCCCGAGATCCCCATCCCCGACCCGGTGAACATGGTCCCGGTCGCGATGGCGCACGAGAAGGGGATCGAGGTCGAGCCCGGGGACGAGCTCGACTTTCCCATCTACTACCGCCCGGAGGACGAGGCCGAGGCGAAGGCGCAGGACGAGCAGTGGGGCGACCTGCTGAAGCTCAAGACCTTCCGGCGCTCCTTCGGCCGCATCGCCGCGCAGACGGCGAAGCAGGTGATGATCCAGGGCACCCGCAGCGCCGAGCGCGAGAACGTCTTCAACGAGTACAAGGACCGCAAGGGCGAGGTCATCACCGGCATCGTCCGCCGGTTCGAGCGCGGCAACGTCATCGTCGACCTCGGCCGCGCCGAGGCGGTGCTCCCGGTCCGCGAGCAGGTGCCGCGCGAGAGCTACCGCGCCGGCGACCGGATCCAGGCGTACGTCATGGACGTGCTCCGCGAGTCGAAGGGCCCGCAGATCATCCTCTCCCGCGCGTCGGTCGACCTCCTGAAGAAGCTGTTCGAGATGGAGGTCCCGGAGATCGCCGAGGGCGTCGTCGTGATCGAGGCGGCGGCCCGCGAGCCGGGCGGCCGCGCGAAGATCGCGGTCTCGAGCCGCGACTCCGACGTCGATCCGGTCGGCGCCTGCGTCGGCATGAAGGGCAGCCGCGTGCAGGCGGTCGTCCAGGAGCTCCGCGGCGAGAAGATCGACATCGTCCCCTGGGACGAGGACCCGGCCCGGTTCGTGTGCAACGCGCTCGCGCCCGCCGAGGTGTCGCGCGTGCTCCTCGACGACCAGAACCGCGCGATGGAGATCATCGTCCCCGACGACCAGCTCTCCCTCGCGATCGGCCGCCGCGGCCAGAACGTCCGGCTCGCGTCGCAGGTCACCGGCTGGAAGCTCGACATCAACTCGGAGTCGCGCGTGAAAGAGATGCGCGAGTTCGCGACCGAGAGCTTCACGGCGATCGAGGTCCCCGAGAGCACCCAGGAGATGCTCTACTCGCACGGGTTCCGGAAGGCCCAGGACCTGGCGAACGCGGCCCCCGAGATGCTTACGCAGTTCCCGGGCTTCACGATGGACATGATCCCGGACCTGCAGAAGCGCGCGCGCGAGCAGTCGATCACCGACGCCGAGAAGGAGATGCGCCTCGAGCAGGAGCGCGAGGCGGCGCGGATCGCCGAGGCGCGGCGCCACCCCGACGGCCTCTCCCAGGAGGAGCGGCTCGCCCGGGTGCGCGGCGTCGGCGAGAAGACGATCGAGCAGCTCAAGGTCGCCGGCTACCCGACGGTCGAGGCGATCCACGGCGAGGCCGACATGAACCGGCTCGCGGACTCGACGGGCCTCGGCATCAAGAAGGCCCGGCAGATCAAGCACGCGGTGGGCGTCTACCTCGAGGAGGAGGCGAAGCTGCGCGCCGAGCTGGATGCGGAGAAGCGGAAGGCCGAGGGGGCGGGCGCGTAGGTGGCCACCCCGGTCCATACCTGCATCGGCTGCGGTGCGAGGGCGGACCAGGGCGAGCTCGTGCGGCTCAGGATCGTGGGAGAGCGGGTGACGGTCGACAGGCGGCGAGAGGGCGGGCGCGGAGCGTGGTTGCACCCGTCCGCCGGGTGTCTCGAGAAGGCGGCGCGCCGGCGAGCGTTCGGCCGCGCCTTCCGGGGTGTCGCCGCCGAGGCGAACGTCGCAGAGCTGCGCGTCGGGTTGACGGGAAGTGCCCGTAAGGATTAGGAGACGGCTCAATGTCCAAGAAGCGGGTCCACGAGCTCGGGAAGCAGCTGAAGGAGCACGGCATCGAGCTCTCCAACCAGGAGCTCGTCGAGAAGCTCCACGCGCTCGGCTACGACGTGAAGAGCCACTCGTCGTCCCTCGAGGACGACCAGGCGCAGACTGCCTTCGAGAAGATCGTCGGCGAGAAGAAGCCGAAGCCGGCACCCGTGCGCCCGGCCGGCCCGGGGTTCGTCGTCCGCAAGCGGGCGCACACGGACCTGCCGGCGCCCGCGCCCGCCTACGCGGCGCCGGCCGCGCTCCACGCGGAGCCCGAGCCCGGCGAGCTCGAGGCCGAGCCGCAGCCCCTCGAGGCCGAA
>JAHWYA010000462.1 GCA_020028115.1 Anaeromyxobacter sp. | reverse complement strand
GCTGCCTCGTTGCCTCCGGATCACGCCACCACGTCGGACGCGCTGCCTCGGCACCGCGGCCGCGCCCTTCGACTTCGCCGCCGCTGCGCGGCGGCTACGTGGTGAGAGCGGCCCCGCTATCCCCGCAGCTCGTACCCCGATCGGAGGAGGGCGTAGGCGAGCCCGACCGCGGCGGCGGCGAGCACGGCGAGCAGCGCGGCCCCGGTCCAGGGCGACGCGTCGGAGATGCCGAGCATTCCGTAGCGCAGCCCGTCCACCATGTAGAAGATCGGGTTCGCGAGCGTGAACCGCCGGAACGCGGGCGGGAGCATCTCGACCGAGTAGAAGACGCCGCCGAGGAAGGTGAGCGGCGTGATGAAGAACGTCGGGATGAAGTTCACCTGCTCGAACGACGACGCCCAGATGGCGGTGACGAGGCCGAGCGCCGCGAACAGGATCGCGGCGAGCACGACGAGCGCGAGCGCGACCGCCGGGTGCGCCACGCCGAACCCCTCGAAGAGCCCCGCGACGCCCCACATGACGCCGCCGACCACGAGCCCGCGCAGGACCCCGGCGAGCACGAACGCCCACAGGATCTCCCCGTAGGTGAGCGGCGCCACGAGGAGGTCCACCACCGTCCCCTGGAGCTTCATCACGAAGAGCGAGGACGCGGTGTTGGAGTAGGCGTTCGTGACGACGCCGAGCGCGACGAGCCCGGGCACGATGAAGCGGGCGTACGGGACGCCCTCGACCTCGCGCAGGCGCCCGCCGAGCGACCAGCCGAAGACCACGAAGTAGAGCACCGTCGTCACGACGGGAGAGAGGAGCGTCTGCCCCGGCACCCGCAGGAACCGGCGGACCTCCTTCACGAACAGCGTCCAGAAGCCGTAGGAGATCACCCGCGACGCTCCCGGGCGCCTTCCGCGACGAGCCGGACGAAGACGTCCTCGAGCGTCGTGCGGCGCGTCTCCACGTCGGCGACGGCGAGGCCGGCGGCGGAGGCGGCGGCGAGCACCGGCCCCGCGGTGCCCCCCGACGCGACCTCGACCTCGAGCGCGGCGCCGCCGTCGAGGAGCCGCGCGCCGAGCGCGGCGAGCGCCGGTGGGGGCGCGGCGACGGGCACGGCGAGCCCGAGGCGCAGGGTGCGGGTCCCGTGGCGCGAGAGGAGCGCCGCCTTGTCCTCCACGACGACGAGCCGGCCGCGGTCGATGACCCCGACCCGGTCGGCGAGCTCCTCGGCCTCCTCCAGGTAGTGCGTCGTGAGGACGATGGTGGTCCCGCGGGCGCGGAGCGTCCGCACGTAGCGCCAGAGGGCGCGCCGGAGCTCCACGTCGACGCCGGCGGTGGGCTCGTCGAGGAACAGGACCTTCGGGTCGTGGACGAGCGCCTTCCCGATGAGGAGCCGCCGCTTCATGCCGCCGGAGAGCGCGCGGCTGTTGGTCCGGCGCTTCGCCACGAGCTCGAGCGCGGCGAGGATCTCGACGAGCCGCGCCTCCTCGAGCCGGACGCCGAAGTAGCCGGCCTGGATCCGCAGCGTCTCCTCGACCGTGAAGAAGGGGTCGAAGTTGAGCTCCTGCGGGACGAGGCCGATCGCGCGGCGGGTGAACTGGTAGTCCCGCACCACGTCGCGGCCGAGCACGCGCACCTCGCCCGCGCTCGCCCGCAGGAGGCCCGCCACGATCGAGATGAGCGTCGTCTTGCCGGCGCCGTTCGGCCCGAGCAGCGCGAAGATCTCCCCGCTCCGCACGTCGAGGTCGACGGCGTCGAGGGCCGTGAGCGCCCCGAACCGCTTCGACACCCCGCGGATGCTGACGACGGGATCCACGGGGGGCAATCTAACCGACCTGGACCTGGACCTGGCCCTGGACTTGGACCTGGACCTCGACCTCGACCTCGACCTCGACCTCGTCCTGGACCTCGACCTCGACCTCGTCCACGTCCACGTCCACGTCCACGACCACGTCCACGACCACGACCACGTCACTCGGGCTCCACCGGTACCCTCCGGGCCCGCTCCCAGGCCTCGCCGACGCGCGCGAGCGTCTCACCCCCCCGGCCCTCCACGACGACCGACGCGGCGGCGGCGCCGAGGCGGGCGGCGGAGACGGGATCGTCGCCGCGGGCGAGGGCGAGCAGCATCGCGGCGGCGAACACGTCGCCGGCGCCGGTCGGGTCCACCTCTCGCGCAGGGTAGACGCCGACGCGCCGCGCCCGGCCGCCCGCGCGGACGTCGCACCCGCGGCGGCCGTGCGTCGCGACCACGACCGGCACCGACGCGGCGAGGCACGCGACCAGGTCGGGCTGCCCGGAGGCCTCGTCCTCGCCCACGAAGGCGGCTCCCACCCCGACGAGCGCGGACGGGCTCGTGTCGAGCCTCCGCGGAAGGACGGCGCCGTCCGGCAGGACCTGGCGGACGAGCCCCTGGACGCAGAGCCCGACCGCGCGGGCGCGGACGGCGCGCGTGAACGCGGCGGGGTCGAGCTCCCCGAGCACCGGCGCGAGGAGGAGGAGATCCGCTTCCAGCCACTCGGGAGGGAGCGCCGCCGGATCGAGCGGCCCCGCCACGGAGAGGACGCGCTGGGTGCGGCGGCCGTCGGCACCGTAGAGGTTCTCGAACACGGTGGTCGCGGGGGAGGGGAGGACGGCGAGCTCGATGGTTCCGCGGGTCGGGGTCGGGGTCGGGGTCGGGGTCGGGGTCGGGGTCGGGGTCGGGGTCGAGGTCGAGGTCGGGGTCGGGGTCGGGGTCGAGGTCGGGGTCGAGGTCGAGGTCGAGGTCGAGGTCGGGACGCGGAACGCGTCCGCCGGCAGGTCGGGTCCCGCGGCCGTGAGCACCCTCACCCGCGCGCCGAGCGCGGCGAGGGCGTGGGCGGCGTAGTAGACCGAGCCGCCCGGGACGCGCGCCCCCGCGACGAGGTCGAGCGTCGCGTGCCCGACGACGAGGGCGACGGGCGCGCTCACGTCACCGGCCTCCCTCCCGCCTCGAACCGGAGCACGCGCGCGCGGCGGACCGGCGCGTCCTCGATCTCCACCGTCGTCGGGACGTCGTGGGC
>JAHWYA010000461.1 GCA_020028115.1 Anaeromyxobacter sp. | reverse complement strand
GCGCTCGACGAGCTCGACGCGGCCTGGCGCGCCGCCCGGGCGGACCCGGCGTTCCAGGCCGAGCTGCGGGAGCTCCTCACCCGCTACGCGGGGCGCGAGACGCCGGTCTCCGACGCGCGCCGGATGTCCGCGGACGCGGGCGGTTGCCGCGTGCTGCTGAAGCGCGAGGACCTCTGTCACACGGGCGCGCACAAGATCAACAACACCCTCGGCCAGGTGCTCCTCGCCCGCCGGATGGGGAAGCGGCGGATCATCGCGGAGACCGGCGCCGGCCAGCACGGCGTCGCGACCGCGACCGCCGCCGCGCTCTTCGGCCTCCCGTGCGACGTCTTCATGGGCGCGCTCGACGTCGAGCGCCAGGCGCTGAACGTCTTCCGGATGCAGCTCCTCGGCGCGCGCGTCGTCCCGGTCGAGTCCGGCTCGCGCACGCTCAAGGACGCGATGAACGAGGCGCTCCGCGACTGGGTGACCAACGTCCGCGACACCCACTACATCATCGGCTCGGTCGCCGGCCCCCACCCGTACCCGGCGATGGTCCGCGACTTCCAGGCGGTGATCGGCGAGGAGGCGCGGCGCCAGGTCCTGGAGCTCGCGGGGCGGCTCCCCGACGCGGTGGTGGCGTGCGTGGGCGGCGGCTCGAACGCGATGGGCATCTTCAGCGCGTTCGTCCCGGACCGGGCGGTGCGGCTCGTCGCCGTCGAGGCGGCGGGGCACGGCCTCTCGTCGGGGAAGCACGGCGCGTCGCTCGCGAAGGGGCGGCCGGGCGTCCTCCACGGCTCTCGGAGCTACGTGCTGCAGGACCGGAACGGCCAGATCGCGGAGGCGCACTCCATCTCCGCGGGCCTCGACTACCCCGGCGTCGGCCCCGAGCTCGCGTTCCTCAAGGACGAGGGCCGGCTCGAGCTCGTCCAGGCGACCGACGCCGAGGCGCTCGAGGCCTTCAGGTACCTCGCCCGGATGGAGGGCATCATCCCGGCGCTCGAGACCGCCCACGCGGTCTCCGCAGCCCGCAAGGTGGCGCGGGCGCTCGGGCCCGACGGGCTCGTCGTCGTGAACGTGTCCGGGCGCGGCGACAAGGACGCGGACCAGGTGCGGCGGATGATCGCGCAGGCGCCGGCCGGGAAGCCGGTCCGTGCCGCGCGGACCCGCCGCCGGACCGCCGGGAGGAAGAGCTGATGGCCCGCTCGCAGAGGACCGCCCCGCGCGCCGCGCCGGACACAGACCGGATCGGCGCGACGTTCGCGCGCTGCCGCGCCGCGGGCGAGGCGGCGCTGGTGACGTACGTGATGGCGGGCGACCCGGACGTCGCGACGTCGAAGGCGATGGCGGTCGCGTGCGCCGAGGGCGGGGCGGACCTGATCGAGCTCGGGATCCCGTTCTCGGATCCGATCGCGGACGGACCGACCATCCAGCACGCCGCGGAGCGGGCGCTCGCGGCGGGCACCTCGACGCGCGACGTGCTCGCGGTCGCCGCCCACCTGCGCGCGCGCTCGAACGTGCCGATCGCGCTCATGGGCTACCTGAACCCGATCCTCTCGCACGGCGTCGAGGCCTTCGCGAGGGACTGCGAGACGGCCGGCGTGGACGCGCTCATCGTCCCGGACCTCCTCCCCGAGGAGGCGGAGGAGATCGCGCCGGTGCTCGCCGCGCGCGGCGTCCGGACGGTGTTCCTCCTCGCGCCGACCTCCGGCCCCGAGCGGATCGCCCGCGCGGCGGCGGCGGCGAGCGGCTTCCTATACTTCGTCTCGGTGACCGGCGTGACCGGCGCCGCCCGCTCGGCGCCGGCGGAGATCGGCCCGCTCGTCGCGGCGGTCCGGGCGAAGAGCCCGGTGCCGGTCGTCATCGGGTTCGGCGTCTCGACGCCGGAGCAGGCGCGGGCCCTCGCGCCGCTCGCCGACGGCGTCGTCGTCGGGAGCGCGATCGTGAAGCGGATCGCCGAGGGCGGGCCGCGGGCCGCGCGCGCGGCGCGGGTGAAGCGGTTCGTCGGCTCGCTGAAGCGCGCGCTGCGGAAGTAGGGGGCGGCGCCCCGCGCTACGACCCATCGCGCTGGGGCGGCCGATCGGCGGGGTCGCTGGGCGGAGGCGGGTCGCGCACCACGGCGTGCGCGATGAGCCCGAACACCGGCACGAGCGTGACGACGGTCCAGACGACCCTCGACGCCACGGACCCGCTCCGCTCGCGCCACATCCTCACGACGAGCCAGAGCGCCACGAGCTCGAGGGCGGCGAGCAGGCCGACGATCACCACGTCCGACACGTCGATCGGACCGGACGGGCGGAAGGCTCCGTGAGCGGCCGGCACGCATCGCCGTGTACCACGGCGGGCTCATCCCGTCCCGAGCGCGTACCCAGCCCCCAGTTTCGGAGGCTCCTCGACCTTCGCGGCGGTGTCCGGTTCGTCGCACTCGGCACCGAGACGGGCGCCGCTTCTGATACGTGGTCTCCGGTTGCACACCGGGTGAACCGCGGCTTGACCGGAGTCACCTTCGGTGTTGTCGCGCGATATCGAGGTCGACCATCGGTCGCTGACCATCAGCGCGACCCGGGACTGTGCGATCCTCGCGGCCAATGACCTGCCGAACCGCGCCGAAGAGTGACTCCATGATTCGGTTCGTCGCGCTGATCCTCCTCCTGCCGACCGCCTCCGCGATCGCCGACGACACGGTACCGGCGACCACGAACGCGATGGTTCAGTTACGCGGGGAGCCGAACGGCGATGCCCCCTTCGTCGGCACCCTCGACGCGGGAGAGAAGGTCCAGGCCGACCCTCGAGGCATCAACGGCTTCTTCAGAATCATCGCAGCTTCGGGCAAGACGGGGTTCGTAGCCGTCGACGTGCTCGATTTCGGGGGCGCCGCGCCTGAGGAACCGGTCGCAGGTGAGGCTGCTCCGGCGCGAGGAACAGTGTCGCCCATGCTGCTGGTGCGCCCGACGTTCGTAACGTCTCCCGATTGCCTGCTCGCGCTGGTCTCGTCGGACGACATGCGGCGGCTCGCGCGAAGAGCCTCGCGGCCCGCCAGCGGACCGCCA